>DASXTD010000648.1:0-3162 GCA_036505655.1 Chloroflexota bacterium | reverse complement strand
GTTCTGGTTTTGGGCCATGTCGCGGAGCTGCATGGTTTGCTCTACGCCCAGGCCGCGCCCGATGTGTTTCTCAACCGCGCCGGAGAGCAGGTTGGCGGTGACGATGTTGACGTCGGTCAGAAACCTCACTTCAATCTCGTCGAGCTTGGGGCGCCCCAGGACGTACTGATCGTTGGCGACCAACGTCATGTGGCTGCCGGGAACCCACTCGCGAATCTTGAACGCGCCCATTCCCACGTACTCGGTGGTCCAGTAGGGCAGGCTGAAGATGTTGGCCTTGTCCTCAGCGTAAGGCTTTTCGAGGATGTGGCGGGGCAAGGGGAGCACGCTGATCGGTGTGAACATCGAGTCCGCCTCGATGAACGGCTCCTTCCATTTCACTACGATGGTGCGGGGATCCGGCGTCTCAATGGCATCGATAAGAGCCAGGGGGGCCGGTGGCACGACGCCGATATCGAGGTCATTGTTGAACTTGGCGGCGAAAGCAAAGTCCTCGGAGCTGAACGGCGTGCCATCATGCCATTTGAGGTTGGGCTTGAGGCGCCAGGTGGTTTCCATCCGACCATCCGGCGAGATCTTCCACAGGCCGTTCTCAGCCGAAGGGACGGCCTCGGCCAGGAGCGGCTGCCACACGTCCAGGTCATCGGAGTAGGCGACGCCGTCGTGGACCATGTCGGTGATCTCAGGCAGGCCGGGCACGTTGCCGTTGCCGCCCGGGTTAGTAAGCTGCTTGAACATGCCGGCCGGGTCGGCCAGGATGCTGCCCACGAGCCGCTGCTTAACGGCGGGAGCCTGCGGTGCGCCGCCGTCAGGCGACGATGCCGAACGCGCGGGCGCACACGCCGCGAGTATGACCGCGGCGATAGCTACCAGCTCGACGAAACGGATCTGGTTCACGGCAACGCTCCCTTCCTGATCAGACGGCGGGTTTGTGGCCTGTTTCCGCGGTTTTACATCCAAATCCTCGAATGGGCCATGCGGCGACAAATCGTCTACGGCGCCCAGGTCCATTCGTGAATCCGAAGGATGCCGCCGCCGGCGCCCGGCTCAGCGATCGGCTGGGGGCCCTTCAGGCCGGCGACTCTCACTGTGGGCGTGTTCTGGAAGTAAAGCATGATGGCGGGCAGTTGTTCGGTGAAGACCTTTTCCATCTGCGCTAGGAAGCCGACGCGCAAGGAAAGGTCCAGCGTGTTCGTGTACTGGTCGTAGGCCCGATCGTATTCGGCGTTGCCCCAGCCGTTGCGGCCCGCGCCGTTCCAGCGGTTGTCCGGTCCCGCCGCTTCGCTGGAGAGGAACGCGCGGTAGTTATTCGCTCCGCTGATGGAGATGCCCGGGATCAGCGCCCGGGCCATGCCGTCGTTGAGCTGCTGCACGGTAGAGACCTGCTGAGTGGCGTCGATCCCGACCTTCTTCAGGCTGTCGACGAAAAACGCCGCTTCCTGGACATTCTTCTCGCCTGAGGAGGTCCACACGCCAAAGGTGAAGCGCTTGCCGGCCCCGTCCGCGTAGAGGTTATCGGAGCCGAGAGTAAATCCGGCTTGGCCCATGAGCTGAGCGACCATCCGCGGATCGTACTGGTAGCGGGTGACGACTTTCTCGATCTCGGAGTAGTAGGGAACACCGGGCGGGGTCAGGGTTGAAGTGGCAATCGCTTTGCCGTAGTTCAAGACGTCGATGGCGGTCTGCTTGTCGAACGCGTGGGCGATTGCTTTGCGCACCCGGAGATCCAGCAGGGCTTTAGGGTCAGCGTATTCCGGCCGCATCTGGACCAGCGCTGCGCGGATGGCGGTGGGGGACCAGAGCACTTCCCCGGCTTTGGTGGTGGCCCACTGCTCCTCGAGGTTAATGCCGTCGGTGGGGTTGGTCACGAATCGATCGGCATAGTGGATGGAGCCAGCCAGAAGATTGGCCACGCCGGCCTGGGTGTCCGCGATGAACACGAACCGAATTTTGTCTAGCTTCGGCCGGCCCAGGATGTGCCCATCGAACGCGACCGCGTCGATGTGGTCGCCCGGCACGTACTCGATGAGCCTAAAGGGGCCTGCTCCGACGTAGTTCGCGGTCCAGAAGGAGCTTGAGACGAACGCTCCGGGGTCCTGGGCTTGTAGCGCTTGCTCCAAGAGGTGCTTGGGCAGCGGGTAAAACCCGCCGTTCTCAACCGTCGCATCCGCGTAGAGCTGGTTCCAACGAATGATCACGGTGCGGGGATCGGGAGCGTCGATGCCCGCGATCAGCTTGATCGGCGTGGATTGGGACGCCCCCAGCTCGGGCTTGGCATAGACCTGGTACGCGAACGCGAAATCGGCCGACGTGAGTGGGTTGCCGTCCTGCCAGGTGAGGTTCGGCCTAAGCTGATAGGTCGTGATCATGCGGCCGTCGGGAGTCACCGTCCAACTCTCGGTGTTGAGCTGGGGAATGGTTGCGGAGAGATACGGCTGCGGCTGCTCGTGCTCATCCTTGAAGATGAGCGTCGCGTTGAAGGCGCGTTGCATCTCGAAGTTGCCGTTGGACGTCGCGAACTGTTTCGTGGCCAGACTCGCGGGCTCGCCCCGTGCCGCCAGGACGATGGTCGGTTGGGGGGCAGCCGGTCGCTCCGCGGGCGCTGGTCCACCCTCTGCCGCCGGTCCCGCGGCTGGCGCACAGGACGCGATAGTGAGAGCTGTCAGGACCAGGAGGATCGGTGAGCACCAGTTGCGATTCCACGACATTTCGGCCTCCCGGCGAGTAGCTAGGCCTATGCGCGCCAGTACCAAAGGTAAAGCGTGGAGAGCGTCGAACCGGCGTCGGGGTTCTGCTCTGGCTTGGGCCCGTCGAGCGAGTTCAGCGCCGCGGTGACGCTGGCCTCGAAGTAGTTGGGAAGAATCGGCAGTTGGTCGGTCATGATCCGTTCCATGTCGGCGATGTAGCGGGTCCGGTCCGTCTTCGCGAGAGACTTGGTCCAGCCATCGAAAGCGCGGTCGTAGTCGGCGTTGCTCCAGCCGTAGCGGTTGCCCCCGTTCCAGCGGTTCTCTGGACGGGCGATTTCGGGGCTGGTCAGGCCATTCAAACCCGGGCCGCCCCCGCGCAGGGTGACCCCGGGGAGGAGCGCCCGCAGTTGCGAATCGCCGATCTGGGCAGCCGTGATGATGTTCTGGCTCGCATCGATGCCGGCCCGCCGCATGC
>DASXTD010000647.1:0-1658 GCA_036505655.1 Chloroflexota bacterium | reverse complement strand
CTCGGGCAGCACAGCGGTGCAGGAGCGCGGGGAGCGACCCGACGGCGACGCGGCGACGAAGGGCGGGAACGGGTCGACCGAAGCGGGGAGCCGGAAGCGAGTTGCCAGGTGGCCTGCGCTGATGGGGGGAGTTCCGGCGAGCCCCTGGGAGCTGATGCGCCGGATGAGCGAGGAGATGAATCAGCTGGTCGAGAGCTTGGGCGGCACCGGCGGCGGCCTGACTCAGCTGGGCCAGGCGACTCCGGCAACGGCCCGCCAAGCCGGTGGTGATGTTGCGGTGGGAACCCCTCCAATTTTGGTGCCCCACATCGAGGTGCAGCAGCGACGCGCTGAGCTCGTGGTGCGGGCCGACTTGCCAGGGCTCCGCCCGGAAGACATCAACGTCACCGTCGATCATGGGGTACTCACGATTTCGGGGGAGCGCCGGGAGGAGCATCGGGAGGAACGGGAGGGATTTATCCGGAGCGAAGTGAGCTACGGAACCTTTTTCCGCACCATTCCTCTGCCCGACGGAGCCGACGAGAATCGCACGGCGGCGATCTTTCGGAATGGCGTCCTCGAGATCACGGTGCCCGTCTCGGAGCGGGAACAGGGTCGTCGGGTGAAGGTCCAATCATGACCAGAGGAAGGTGACTCATGCGTGTTCCAGTGGTGGACGTGGACAGCCTGTCCCGTAACTGGTGGGCCGTTTCGCTTCGTGGTTTGGCGGGGATCCTGTTCGGCATCATCACATTCTTCGCCCCGGGTATCACCCTGGCCGCGCTGGTGCTCCTCTTTGGCGCATACGCCTTTGCTGATGGCGTCCTGGCCATCGTGAGCGCCGTCCGCCGCCGGGGCGCCGACCGCTGGTGGTTGCTCCTGCTGGAGGGGCTGGTCGGCATTGCCGCCGGGGTCCTGACGCTGCTCTGGCCCGGTATCACTGCGCTGGCCCTGCTGTACTTGATTGCGGCGTGGGCCCTGGTCACCGGCGCGTTCGAGATCGCGGCGGCCATCCGGTTGCGCAAGGTGATCACCGGGGAGTGGCTGCTGGCGCTGAGCGGCATTTTCTCCATCGCGCTGGGCGTGTTGCTCGTGCTCTATCCCGGTCCCGGCGCGCTCGCGGTTGTGATCTGGATCGGCGCCTATGCCTTTGTGTTCGGCACGCTCCTGTTCGCGCTCGGTCTCCGCCTGCGCGGCCTGGGCAGACCCCACGCGCGAGGCCAGCCGGCGCCGGGCGTCGCGTGACGCTGAGCGGAGACTCATCAGACCCGGACCAGCGATTTCCCGCTCCAAGGGGCACTGCAGTGGCCACCGATCAGGTGCTCTATAACCTCATACGCCGGGGGGTCGAGTGGGATCTGCTGCCGTGGTGTCGAGCGCGGCGCTCAAGCACCCCGTACTCAAGAAGCTCGCCACGCGACACGGGGCCACGCCGCCACAGGTGGCGCTGGCCTGGCTGCTCCGCCAGGAATTGCTCTGTGCAATACCGAAGGCGGGCACCCCTGAGCACGTGCGGGAGAACCGGGCCGCCCTCGAGCTGCGACTCACCGAGCAGGATCTCGCCGAGCTGGACCGGGCCTTTCCACCCCGGACGGGCCGCGGCCGCTGGAAATGTTGTAAGGGCTAAGGGCTATTGGCTATTGGCCCAAGCCAATGTGCTACCAGCTCCGAGCTGAGAC
>DASXTD010000646.1:0-4595 GCA_036505655.1 Chloroflexota bacterium | reverse complement strand
TCCTCCTTGAAAAGGTTTTTGAGATCGCGCCGGGCGATACGCGCCTCAAGTTCTGCATAGCGGGAGGTACTGCGGGTAGAAGCATGGGCTACAAAAGCACAAAAGCCACCGGCCGTGGCCAAAAACTGTCTGCGAGTGTTCATAATGTGAGAATGCTACTACATTTTGCTCGTCGAAACTAGCTCCTGACTCGATCGCTCCCGCGATCGATCCACAGCCCGAGAGCCGATCGACAGAGCTACTAACGGTCGAACGGCTAGGGTTAGGCGGCCTAACGCGCGGTGCCCACGATCTGGGGGATCAGCTCGCCCGACACGTCGGTCAGACGCATGTTGCGCCCGTTGAAATAGTAGGTGAGTCTCTTGTGGTCGATGCCGAGCAGGTGCAGCAAGGTGGCGTGTATGTCGTGGTTCCAGATGACCTGTTCGGCAGCCTTGTAGCCCACCTCGTCGCTCGAGCCGATATGCTGGCCGCCCTTGATGCCGGCGCCGCACATCCACATGGTCTGGCAGCCGGGGTTGTGATCGCGACCCAAGGCACGCTGGGAAATTGGCATGCGCCCGAACTCCGATTGCCAGAGAACAACGGTCTCGTCGAGCAGGCCGCGCCGCTTGAGGTCGGTAATCAAACCTGTGATCGGCTGGTCCACTTCCGGCGCGTGCATCCCGTGATTCTCGAGGATGCTGCTGTGAGCATCCCAGGTGTCCACGTTCTGGTTGACGATGGCCCCGCTGTAAAGCTGCACGAAGCGAACACCCCGCTCGATGAGCCGTCTGGCTAGCAGACACTGGCGGCCGAAGGGCTCTGAGGCCTTGTTGTCCAGGCCATAGAGCCTCTTGGTCTCCTCGCTCTCGTGACTGATGTCCACAGCCTCGGGAGCACAAGACTGCATGCGGTACGCTAATTCGTAGGAAGCAATCCGCGCCGAGAGGTCTGAAATACCGGCGTGCTTCTCGGAGTGATTTTGGTTCATCCAGGCCAAGTGGTCCAGCCGCCTCCGTTCTTCTTCCACCGTCATGTGCTGCGGCGGGGCCGAGAGATCGAGGATAGGGTCTCCGACGGAACGGAAAACTGTGCCCTGGTAAGACGCCGGCAAGAACCCGGCGTGCCAGTTGGCAGGTCCGCTGAACGGCCCGCCCCGGTGGTCATAAATGACCACGTATGCCGGCAGGTTGCCGTTCTCACTGCCGAGTCCATAGGTCACCCACGCCCCCACGCTGGGGAAGCCCATGAGGATCGACCCAGTGTTCCACTCATAGTGCGAGAGTACGTGGTCGTTGGATTTCCCCGTGGCCGAGTGGATGAAGGCCAGCTCATCGACGATCGTCGCCATACGCGGAAACAGGTCGGACACCCACGTTCCAGACTGGCCGTACTGCTTGAAGTTAAACGGACTCTTCATCAGCGGACCAGGGTATCCCTGGCGGACGCGAATCTCGCCTTTGCCCTCCAGCGCCACGCCGTGATACTTCCACAGGTCAGGCTTGTAATCGAAAGTGTCGACGTGGCTGACCCCGCCGCTCATGAAGAGGTGAATCACCTGCTTGGCCCGAGGCTTAAAGTGCGGCGGCTTCGGAAGGTATGGGGAATCTTTGACGCCTTCGGACCCCAGGCAGCCAACCGCGTTTGAGATGGGCGTAGCAGCAAGCAGGCCGTCGCGGTTCAAGAGGTCGATCAGGGCCAGGCCTCCAATTCCCATCCCGGCCTGAAACCAGAAATCGCGCCGGCTGATGTGCCGGACCTTCTTGCTCATTCTGTTGTCACATAGTGGCGCCATGTCGGTATCTACCCCTAGCCATCACCCTTCAGCAACCCCTGTTACCGCCGCCGCGATCGCCGAAAGCCGCAGGTTTTAATTCTGACTCCTGGCTCTGACATCTGACTCCTCGCTCAGTTGATATACACAAACTCATTGGCGTTCAGCATGACGTGCGATAGATCGATCAATGCTGAAAGCGCGGCGTTCTCCTTAGCCGCGCGGAACTCATACTGCTTCCGCACGAAGTCTCGCTGCCCGGCCAGCTCGGCCCCGCTAGGCTCGCGGCCCAGTGCGATCCGATAGAGCGTCTTTATCCAGGCCGCGGGATCGCTGCCACCGGCTTCCCGTATCACCCGCTCGGCCAGATACCGCGCCTGGAGGAGCACGAACTCGTTGTTCAACAGCGTCAGAGCTTGTGTCGGCACCGTGGTAATGTTTCGCTTCTCGGTCGTCACGTTCTGGTCCGGCTGGTCATGGACGTCAAACATCGGGAACTTCATGCCCCGCTTCCAGTAGGAATAGATACTTCGCCGCCATGTCGCCGGCTCCTCTTTCGTCAGAATCCATTTTCCCTGATTGTAGCCCTCACGCACCCGAGACGGCAGCGAGGGGAAGAACGGCGGGCCGCCGGCCGCCAGGTTGATCTGCCCGCTGGCCGAAAGGATGATATCCCGGATGATCTCCCCTTCGAGGCGCCGCACCGGGTAGCGCCACAAGAACACGTTTTCGGGATCTTTCTCAACGTTCCGGGCGTTGTAAAACACCGAGCCCATCCGGTACGTTTCCGAATTCATGAACAGGCGGTGGATCTGCTTGATGCTCCAAGCCTCGCGTACGAATTCCGTCGCCAGCCAGTCCAGCAACTCCGGATGCGAGGGCGGGACGCCCATCTTTCCAAAACTGCCTGGCGTGGATACAATGCCGCGGCCGAAGTGCCAGTACCACAGGCGGTTCACGAGGACACGAGCGGTCAGCGGGTTCTCCGGGGAGGCGATCCACTCGGCCAGGGCCCGCCGGCGGCCGCTGGTCACATAATCCATGCGCTGTGGCGGTTTCGCCACCGGGGGCGGCGTTCCAGAGGTGAGCACCGTCAGATAGCCAGGCTGCACCATCGGAGCCTTGTTGTCCTCCTCCACCACCAGCCCATTGGAGCCGAAGTGCACCCACGGAACTTCGTACTTTGTCCCCGGCTCTGGCAGAAAGCAGGTCCCTAAGTCGGGATAGTACGGCCGATAGGTTTTGCCAGGCGACGGCTCATCGCCCGGGCCGTCCGGAGCCAGGCGGTAGTCGCCATCCCGAATGCCCTCCACTGCAAACGGCGTAGGGGGCATCTGTTTTTCGAGCTCGGCGATCTTTTGCAGCAACCCTCCCCGGCGCTGCTCATCGGCCTCACTGAGTTTCAGCAGATTCTGGCCACGACCGCGACGGGCGGCTCCGATGCCCGCTCCGTATAGGTTTCCGGTGTTGTTCAGGTTGGGCGGCCGCTGGCCAGCGGTGGTAATGAGAGACAACGCCGGATCCTCGCCCATATAATTCGGGTCACCATCTCCTTCGCTGCCGGGTTCGAACTGAGCCGCGAGCAGCTTCTGACCGGGCGTGCGCTTCTCGGCGGGCGTGTGGATCGCGGCCTGAACCTCCTCCGGCAACTTCTTCGAATTGGCCTCGAACTGCGCTCGTCGATACGGCGCCTCGATCTGGGAGATTTCTTTTCGCAGCGGCGTCGTTGCAGCGACGATTTCCCTCGTCTTGCGCTCCCATTCCCGTACCTGCTCCTTCGGCATCCGCGGATGATCGTAGTTCACGAATCCGAAAAACATCGCCACTGATCGGTAGTAGTCCATCCGGGTGATCGCATCGAACTTATGGTCATGACAACGCGCGCAGTGCACGGAGAGCCCCATAAAACCTTGGAAGGTCGTGCGGATCATGTCGTCGAGGTACTCGTAGCGATAGAACGGATTATCCTTCTCGCGGAACCGGACGCGCGGGCCTATGCGGTAGAAGGCAGTGGCGGTCACGCTGTCGTAGGTTGGGTTATCGAGCTCGTCGCCGGCGAGCTGCTCGATGATGAACTGGTTGTACGGCTTGTCGTCATTCAGGGACTGGATCACGTAATCGCGATAGCGCCACGCTGTCGCCAGATCGCGATCGTGCTCGAAGCCCGAGCTGTCGGCGTAGCGAACGACGTCCAGCCAGTATCGAGCCCAACGCTCGCCGTAATGGGGAGAGGCCAGCAGCCGCTCGATGAGGTTCTCGTAGGCTCGAGGCGAAGGATCCTGGACGAAGGCGTCCACCTCTTGAGGGGTTGGCAGCAGCCCGATCAGGTCGAGGTAGGCGCGCCGGATCAGGGTGTTGCGGTCGGCTTCGAGCGCAGGCGCCAGTCCCTTTTGATCCAAGGCCTGCTTGACGAAGGCGTCGATTGGATTCTTGTTCCAGCGGCTATCCGTCACCTTTGGGAGAGCATACCGGACCGGCCTCTGGAAAGCCCACCACTTCCGGTCCTCCTCCGTGATAACTTTCTCCTTATAGTCATTTCCATAGTCGCTGGCCGCTGGAGTCTGGCCGGCGTCGGCGCGCTTCGTGGCTGTGGCGGGCTGCCCCTGGGAACCCAGCCGGGCGCCCTGGTCGATCCAATTCTTCAAGACGGCGACTTCTTGAGAGCTCAGCGCCGGCATCGGCGCCATCGGCATCGCGGGTTGCTCCAGTCCCGCCACGCGCCGGTAGAGCCGGCTACCCTCGGCGTTGCCTGGCACGATCGCCGGCCCCTTTTCGCCGCCCCGGAGGATCGACTCTCGTGTGCGAAGATCCAGCTTGGACATCTGGACGGCGTCGCCGT
>DASXTD010000645.1:0-1633 GCA_036505655.1 Chloroflexota bacterium | reverse complement strand
CCTGCGCCACGATGGACGGCCCGGCCTGCACCTCCACGGTGAACGTCGGCCGGTGCTCGGGGCCCTCCGTCGCCACCACCTGATACTTGGGCAGCATGCCCGTCAGCGCTTGCATGCGCCGCTGTAGCTCTGACTTGGCATCGCGCGAGCGCGGAGAAGGAGCCAGGCTCGGCAACGCCTCGGCGACCAGCGGGAGTACCAGCCTACGCACCGCTCGGTACCCTCGATCCAGGTACAGCGCGCCCACCACGGCTTCGAATGCGCCCGCCAGCAGCGCGTCCCGAATCTGACCTCCCGCCCGCGCTTCGCCGCGTCCCAGTACCAGGCTGTCGCCCAGATCGAGTTGACGCGCCCACTGGGCGAGACTGGTGCCCTGGACCAGCTCGGCCCGCATGACGGTGAGCCCACCCTCGGTCGCCGTGGGATAGAGCCGATACAGCTCCTCGGCGACTACAGCTCCCAGGATGGCGTCTCCCAGGAACTCCAGCCGCTCGTTGTCCGCTCCGCCTTCGTCTGTGGCACCGCTCGCCGATTCGTTGACCGACGACCGATGGGTGAGCGCCAAATCGAGCAATAGGGGGTCGCGAAACCGCCCCAGCCGCTTTTCTAACTTTTTTGATCCCCTGCTCCCCTGCGAGGGAGTAGAAGGGTCAGGGGTGGCCACTTACCGCCGCCGGAAGCTGCGTAAGCACCTGGCTACAGCCGCTCCAGCTTCTCAACAAACAGTTCCAGTTCCGGCACCGCGCTCCTTACCATGTTTAGGGGCTGTAAATTCTCATAGAAGTTCATATGCTGGGCGCTGGCGACCTGAAAAAGCCTGAAAAGTTCGTCGTCTCCAGTTTCGGCGACACACCGGTCAACAGCCACGTAGAGATCTCGGTGTGACCGGTGAGGCCAGCCCCGGCGTGCGGCCACCGCCTTCACAATCTGCGCAGCTGCGCCCCATAGCTTTTCAGACGCCTGGACCGAATCACCTTGAGCTAGCTCATCCTTCGCTTGGGTCAGGAATGTCCGGCTCTGGGTGGAGTAACCGTTCGTTTCCACGTCCAATTATAGATAGCACCGAGGTGCTCAAAACGTCGTCGCGCTGGAGAAGCGGAAGCGGCCGATGCGGAGCGCGGGCACGCAGGTAGCGCCGAGATCCTCCTGCACTACCGACCACTCTCGGCCGATGGCCTCCACACAGCTCAAAGCGTCCAGAACGCTCTGGGTAAAGCGCATGTTCTGGATGGGACGCGTAATTTCCCCATCCTCGATGAGAAACGTCCCATCGCGCGTCATTCCGGTGATAATCGTTTTGGTGGGTTGGACCGGGTTCACGTAATGGAAGCGGGTCACCCACACACCGCGCCGAATCCCCCGCAGCAAATCAGTCTGGTCGGCTGTCCCTCGGGCCATAAATAAATGGAGCGGCAGCGGACCTTGCCGATTCGGCGCCGGCAGGCCATGGCCGGTCGAGGCCTTGCCCTCGCGGGCGGCGGTGTACGAGTCATAGACCACTCCCCGCGCAATCCCGCGTTCGATCAGATCCACGCGCTGCTTGGGTACGCCCTCGAAGTCAAACGGCATCGGCCGTCCCGCCGGATCCAGTCCATCGTCCCACAGGCTGATGTTCTCGCCGACCATCTGCTCG
>DASXTD010000644.1:0-2899 GCA_036505655.1 Chloroflexota bacterium | reverse complement strand
CCACTCGCGCAGGATAATGTCCAGGTCCGTGCCAAAAAAGCCACTGTAGCGATGCTTCTTGATGACATGCTCACCGGGTGCCGGCCCCAGCTCAGAATAGATGTCCACGCCCGCTGTGCCATCGACTAACGCCACACGATTGGCGATCGGCGGATGCATGTCATCAAAGAGGCCCATATCGCACCCGTCCCGGCGGTGCACATGCGCCGTATAGATGACTTTGATTTGGGCATCGCGGCAGATGTTCAGCGCTTCGGCGAGCTTGGGCACCATTTCACGTGCCGCAGGCGTTTCCATCGCAGCGCCCGAAGCCACGAAGTCGTTTTGCATATCGACCACGATCATTGCGGTCTTCTTCGCGTCAATCACCTCAATCTGCATGACCTTGCCTCCGCGTATAAAAAATTCAGACGTTATTTTGCCAATGACCACTGTTGCTTCAGCCGGGGCATACCTCCTTTCCACTCCGGTGGAACTTGGGCCTAACGCACCGGGCGTTCAGCTGCGGCACGTGCGAGCGTAGCTCGCGCGAGCCGTCAGCTGCAAGGCCTGTTGGGCAGCAGCTCCCGCCGTCGATCTTCGAGAGCTAGTCTGGGTCGGCGCCTTCGATGACCACCGGATCGGCAGACGGCGGGGCATCGCGCGATGTAGCCGGCGCAGGTGGCCGATCATCCACGATGAAGGCGACCCAGCGCCATCTGCCGCCGACGCGCTCCAAGTGGACGCGCTCACCATCTCCGAACTCCCCTTGGAGCGACCCACCGGGTGCTCCGGAGAGAGAAGGTCGTCTGGATGTCCGGTCACGGCTCGCCGGTCGATCAGGTCCCTCCGTTACCCAGCACCCTGGCGATCGCGGTGATGGTATTCCAGTTGCGCGTGGTGACCGGTACCCCAAAGAGCCGGTCGAACGTGCCGAGGTAGCTGATGACCTTCATGTGGCGCCGGTACAGGCCGAAGACGAACCGGTTGTCCCTCGCGAGGATTTTCAGCAGCCACTTGCCGCTGGAAGGAAAGCGCATGGGCATCGACGGCGCCGAGCGGGGGCGTTGGGACAGGACGCTCACGAAGCGGACGATGTCGGGTCGCACGGGCTGGTCCGCGAAATGATTCTGAGACATCAGCCTGACAATCTCCCGGCCCTGGCAGATCATGATCTCGGCATCAAAGGGAAGCCTGCGTGCCAATTCGGCCCGGAGTTGCGCCCGGGTGACTGGCTGCCCGATCACGAAGGTGCCTGCCGCGCCGATGTTGACGGCATCGAGGTGTTTCAGTTGTTCGGTGAGCGTCGTAGGTCGGAAGGTCCTGTGACCGCCGACGTTGACCCCTCTCAGCAGAACCACGAGTGCCACGAGTTTCCTCCTGCTGGCGCCGCTCGAAAACTGATCCACTGGGCCGGCCGAAAACTGATCCACCGGCCCTCGTGTCTGCCCAACTAGCAATAGACAGAACTACCGACTACCCGGACCCGCTGCACGATCCTGCAGCCTATCTCGGTCTCTGTTGAATCGGGTCCTTGTTTGTACTCCCTGCGGCTGCATGGTTTGGATGCCCTAACCTCGTGTGTTAACCACGGCCCATATCTCGCGGCATCACGCAGTATATCTCGGTTGCGTGTTCAAGCGTTCCTGCAAGGGGCCCCTCAGAGGTTGAGCAGGCGGTCGGCCGGGCTGCGGACGGCGCCCCAACCACGGTTTACGACGTGGGTGTAGATCATCGTCGTGGCCAGGTCCCGGTGCCCCAGGAGCTCCTGGACAGTGCGAATGTCGCAGCCGTCCTCGAGGAGATGCGTCGCCAAGGAATGCCGGAAGGTATGGCAGGTCGCGGGCTTGGTCAGCCCCGCTCGACGGGCGGCATCCTTCACGGCTCTCTGGAGGACCGACTCGTTGAGATGGTGCCTGCGCCGCTCGCCAGTCGAGCGATCGATGTAGATGCGGATCGCGGGAAAGACCCATTGCCAGGCCCACTCCCTTCCCGCCGCGCGGTACTTGCGCGCCAGCCCACCCGGCAGCTCCACCCAGCCGGCGTCCCTTTCGAGATCGTCCTGGTTCTGCTGCCGCACGGCCTCGAGATGGCGAGCCAAGTCGGGCTTGATGGTGGCGGGAAGCAGACTCACGCGGTCCTTGTCGCACTTGCCGGCCCGCACAACGATCTGGTTCGACGTGAAGTCGATGTCCTTGATCCTGAGCTGCGCGCATTCCATGAGCCGTAGCCCCGCGCCGTACAGGAGGGTGCCCATCAGGAGAGGAGCGCCGTGGAGTTGTTGCAGCACCGCACGGGTCTCTTCGCGCGTCAGGACTACCGGAAGCCGACGCGGACCTTGGCACGGACGAGGCCCTCGAGCGCCGGGAGGTCCTGGTTCAGGACTTCGCGGTAGAGAAACAGCAGGGCGTTCAGCGCCTGGTTCTGGGTCGAGGCGCTGACCTTGGCCTCGACCGCGAGCCAAGACAGGAAGCGCGCAACCTCCGCCCCTCCCATCTCGGAGGGGTGGCGCTTCTTGTGGAAGTAGATGAAGCGCCGGATCCAACCGAGGTAGGCCATCCGAGTGCCGCCAAGGACGTGCCCTGGGCGAAAAGGAGGCCGTAGGGGCGAGTAGAGGGTGGCCATCGTGGAGCCGGGGTTGGGCGGGCGATCGACAAGATACGCGCACCCGTCCGCTGGGGGCCAGAAGGATGAGGTATAGCGATCAGTCTGAGCCACCACCTGCACTGACCGGGGGGCGGCGCACTCACCCCATTCGTTCCTCCCTCGATTGATGCCCCCCTCGAGGAGACTTAACTTGCGGCCTCGTCCTGCCGGCGTCCTGCCAGCAAGAGACTCTCGCCGAACGTTGGACGGAGCCGGCTGGCACCGAGCCGATCCGCGTTCACGAGGACCATGTCCGCGAGGACCATGTCGACAA
>DASXTD010000643.1:0-4001 GCA_036505655.1 Chloroflexota bacterium | reverse complement strand
CCAGGCGATCATCGCCCTGGGGAGTGCAGCAGTCGGATCCTATCTTCTGGCCAGGGAATGGCAATCAGCAGCCCCCCAGCCTGGCCCAGAGATCACAGAAGGTGGCCTTGCCTTTGGTGCGGGCGAAATCCGCGCGATCGGCATTCAGGGCGAATGCCCGTTAATGTATCGGATGGGAGAAATGTGGAAGGTCGAGGCTGGGGGCCACCTGGATTTCCCTCTCTGCTCCCCCGCCCTGGAAGCAGTTCAGCCATTGTTGGACGGGCTTCCGGCCACGGTCGGCCAGACCGCCCGCTGCAGCTGCCCAGTTGGGGGCGACCGGTCGATCTTATTTACGACGCGGCCGCTGCGCGAAATGGCACAGGCTCCAGCCTAAGCTTCACTCGTGCAATGCATCTCCCTTGGGGATCTCCGGGAGGTGGTCGACGGAAAACCCAGGCTCCATTCGACCACCTCTTTTGTGTGGCTCTGGGCGGCCCTGGGAAGTGGCGCGAATGCTACTCGAAATGCCACTCGTGAACGTTGGAGAAGATCTGACCCTCAGGCTCGGTGTCCAGGGGGCCTCTTAGAGCGTTGACTCTGCCGCCCGGCTGCTGGACGAACAGAAGCGGGATGATGGACAGATCGGCTGTGAAGAGCCTCGCCATCTGCGCGATCAGCTTCCCTCGCTCTGATGGCTCCAGCGTCTCCCCCAACTGCTTGTGCAGTAGATCGTACTCGGGATTGGACCAGCCCTGTCGGTTTGAGCCGTTGCGGAAGCTGTTTTCGGCGCGCGGAATCTCCGCGGTGACGAATGAGCTCAGGGCGCGCTCTCCGACTGTAATCGAGCTCGTGTACATAGCTGGGAAGGTGGTGCGGGTTGGTGGATCATTCGTTAGCGCGGGCGGTACGACGGCGTCTTGAACGTTGAACCCCGCCTTCCGCCAGGCTTCAGCCATGATCGTCATCTCGGCCACCCACTCGGTTGACTGGGATGTTTTGAGGTCGGCTTTGAACTGCCCCTCGTCAGCGCTCCCGTAAAAACCGTCAGCGCCCTTCACAAAGCCCGCTTCGTTCATCAGTTGCTCGCTGCGCCGCAAATCGTACTGATACTTCACGATGGAGGGCTCGAATGCTGACGCATATTTCGAGGTCGGCCGGATGAAGAAGTCGGATGGCAGCATCAGTCCGTACCAGACATTGTCGTTGAGCAGCTTCTTGTCGACCGACTGGGCCAGCGCCTGGCGAACGCGGGGGTCGAGAATCCCCTTAGGGATGGCGTACTCGGGCCGCATTTGGATCGCGGTAGAGCGCCACAGGTTGCTCCCCAGGTAAACCGTCCCGACCCCTGACCGTTCCCACTCGCGCCGCAGCGTATCGGCCTGGGCAAAGCCGATGGTGTTGTCGGTCCCGGTCATGTCCAGCTCACCGGCACTGAGGTAGGCCATGGCCGTATTCACGTCGCCGATGATCCTGACGCTGATGCGTTGGATCCTGGGCGGCCCCAGGACATACTGCTCGAACGCGGTTCCCTCGAACGACGCGCCTGGCTCCCATGCGGTGACGCGGTAGGGCCCCAGCCCCACATATTCTCGAGTCCAGAAAGGCAGATTGGAGAACGAGTTCGCGTCCAGCTGCTGGGAAGGCTGCTCCAGGATGTGGCGGGGGAGCGGCTGAAGGCCGTCGGTGGTGTTGATTTCCCCCGCGTCTGGGAAAAGCACCTTGTAGCGAATCACAAGCGTGCGGTCGTCGGGGGTCGTGATGTCCCCGATCGCCCGCATGAGCGCTGAGCCTCCGATGAATTCGGGCGCGCTGTAGAGATGCCAGGCGAACAGGAAGTCCTCAGTGGTTAGCGGCGACCCGTCGTGCCAAACGACGCCGGGCCTGAACTTCCACGTGGTCTCCATGGTTCCATCCGGGAATACCCGCCAGGTGTCCGTGTTCAGCTTGGGCAGCACCTCCGCGAGTCGGGGCTGGATGTTCCCCTTCTCGTCGCTGTAGGTGAGCTCGGAGCTGAAGAGACTGGGCGCCAGGGAGTTCCCCGAGAACCCGCCGGCTAGGATGGTCCGGAACGACACCGTGTTGGGCTCGCTCCGCACGGCGATATTGAGCGTGCGCGCGGGTTGAGCCGCTGCGTCCGGGCCGGCCTGGCCAGTCCGCGAGGTAGCAGGGACCGATGGGGCGCAGGCGACTGCGACCAGGCAAATGGCGATCAGCGTGGTGAAACCAAAGTTCGCTGAAGAAGGCCGGTCACCCTTGTATGTTTCACGTGTGGGTCCTGGGACGGGACAGACCGCAACACCCTGGGTCGGTCGAGGCCGTGGGTGAGCTTGGTCGTCCCGTCTCAACCTGCTCAAGCCCGAACAGTTGACTGGGCCTAGAGTCCGAATGATGCAAGGACGGGCAGTGGCAGGACCAATTCTGGAGGGGGAACGGCCGTTGAGTGACCCGTCGGTTTTCGTGGGAATCGATGTAGCGGAGGCGACGCTGGAGGTCGCTTGCCGTCCTTCCGCGGAAGGATGGCAAGCGACCAATGACGCGGACGGGATCGCCGTCCTGGCCGATCGCCTGCAGGCGATGCGGCCTACCCTGGTGATCTTGGAAGCTACCGGTGGGGTCGAACTGCCACTGGTTGCGGAGTTGGGAGCCGCACGTCTGCCCGTGGTGGTCATCAATCCCCGACAGGTCCGTGATTTCGCTCGAGCCACCGGACGCCTGGCAAAGACCGACCGGATCGACGCCCAGATCCTGGCTCAGTTCGCCGAAGCGGTGCGGCCCACTCCGCGTCCGCTTCCGAATCAAGAAGCCCAGGAACTGACTGCGCTGCTCTCGCGACGGCGCCAACTGGTCGATATGTTGACGGCTGAACGGAACCGGCTGCGCCGGGCCCTGCGGCGTGTCCAGCCCAGCATTTCTCAGCACATTGCGTGGCTGGAGCAGCAGCTGGACGAGCTCGACCGCGATCTCGCGCACCTGGTTCATTCCAGCCCGCTCTGGCGCGAGAAAGAAAATCTCCTCCGCACCGTTCCTGGGATTGGACCGGTGGTCGCCAGCACGTTGGTGGCGGCTCTTCCAGAGCTCGGCCTGCTCAGCCGCCAACAGGTCGCGGCACTCGTCGGTGTGGCCCCGCTCAATCGCGATAGTGGCACACTCCGCGGCCGCCGGACCGTTTGGGGCGGACGCAGCCGGGTGCGAGCCGTACTGTATATGGCCGCGCTGACCGCCGCTCGATGCAACCCCGCGATTCGAGCCTTCTATGTCCGACTTCTCGACGCCGGAAAGCCCAAGAAAGTCGCGCTCGTCGCCTGCATGCGCAAACTGCTCACTATCCTCAACGCCATGCTTCGCCACGAAACTCGTTGGGTATCCGCTCATGCTTGACAACTCAACACAGTTGCTCACCCCAATCTGCCTTAGGCAGAAGAGGGGGCAGGACGCGTAACCGCCTCTCCCTCTGGGAGAGGCCGACGCGAGTGATGCGAGCGCCGGGTGAGGGCCGCCCCGTTACTCGGCGCCACTCCAATGAATCGCTTCCCGGAAGCGCTCCAGGTTCGAGCGCGTCTCCTTCAAGTTATCGCCGCCGAACTTCTCCAGGTAAGCGTCCGCCAGAACCACCGCCACCATCGCCTCCACCACCACGGCACAGGCCGGCACCGCGCAAATGTCCGACCGCACGTACTGCATCACCGTCTCTTCGTGCGTGCTCATATCAACCGAGGGCTGAGGCGTCACCGTCGTCGCGATCGGCTTCATGGCCGCGCGCACGACCACCGGTTCACCATTAGTGATTCCGCCTTCCGTGCCCCCGGCGTGATTGCTCGAGCGAATCGGTCGGCCGTCTCCCCATCGAATGAAGTCCTGCACCTCGGTTCCATTGCGGCTCGCCGAGATGAAGCCGTCGCCGATTTCGACCCCTTTGATGGCGTGAATGCTCATGGTGGCCTGGGCCAGCCGTCCGTCCAGCTTGCGATCCCAATGGACGTGGCTCCCCAATCCGGGCACCACCCCCCACGCCACTGCTT
>DASXTD010000642.1:0-2775 GCA_036505655.1 Chloroflexota bacterium | reverse complement strand
CCGTCAGGATTGACCGTAATGTCCGAGGAACCTTCCCCAGTACCGGTGCCCCGGTTGCAAATGCCGACCCCGCGGCCAACGAGCCGCGCGGTCTGGCTCCCTCCCCCCTGGCGGGGGAGGGTTGGGGAGAGGGGGTTCCAGAGTGCCTGCACAGCCGCGCGGAGCACGCGTCGGCCAGCGTCCTCCGCCCCATCGTGGTTCTTGGCGGGCAAGTTGCGCTCGCGCAGCTCGACCGGATCCATGCCCAGCTCGCGGGCGATCAGGTCGGTGTGGGCTTCGACGGCGAAGATCACCTGGGGCGAGCCCGGCGCCCGCATGTAGCCGCAAGGCACCTGGTTCGTGTAGGTGCAGTAGGCCTCGACGTGGAGATTGGGAATCGTGTAGCAGCTGGCCATGCGGCCGGCCCCACCCAACATGCCGTTGGGAGAGGGCTTATACGCCCCGTAAGCCCCGGTATTGAAGATGACTTTCCCCTCGCGGGCGGTGATGGTGCCGTCGCGCTTGACTCCACTGCGGATGGTGACGACCGAGGGGTGGCGGAGCGAGGCCGCGATCAAGTCGTCATGCTGCGAATTGACGAGCTTGACCGGCCGGCCGGTGGCCCGAGCCAGGTAGTACGAGGTCACTGGGAACGCGGGCCCGCCTTTGGATCCGAAGTCGGCCCCGATTTTGATCGGATGGACCAGGATGTCGGATTCCGGCCGGCCGGTTGCCTCGGCCAGGTCAGTCCGCACGCTATAGGGGACCTTCTGGGATGCCCATACTTCGATGCGATCGCCGACCAGTTGCACGACGCAAGCGGCCGGCTCCAGGTAACCCTGATGGGAGAGCTGGGTGCGGAACGTGTGCTCGACCACGATGTCCGCTGCAGCAAAGCCCTCGGCCACGTCGCCCCGATCGAATACCTGGTAGGCGCACGCATTGGGAATGTCCGCCGGGATATCTTTCGGAAACCCGACGTACGACCGCGCGTCTGGATGGATGATCGGCGCGCCCGCCTCGAGAGCGGCCAGAGGATCGAAGACGGCGGGGAGCTCCTGGTACTCAACGTCGAGTAGGTAGGCAGCTTCCTCAGCGGCGTCGGCATCCTCGGCCGCCACCACGGCCACTTTGTCCCCGACAAATCGAACCCGATCCCCACATAGCACGGGTAAATCCGCCAGCGGCCTGCCCACCCGTTTAGCGGGAATGTCTCGTGCCGTGAGGATGGCCCGAACTCCAGGGACCGCGAGAGCCCGGGCAGTATTGATGGACACGATCCGGGCGTGAGGGTGCGGGCTACGAACGTTCTTGGCCCAGAGGGTGCCGGGGGGCAAGATGTCCGCGGAATACTGGGCGCGCCCACTGACTTTCTCGGGCCCCTCGACCCGGGGAATGGGCTGGCCTACCGTGCTGAACGTGGGAGTGGCAGCCATAGTGTCCCCTCCACTGCGTGTGGGCTGGATTCTGCCAGAGTCGTCAGCAGAGGAGCCATGAACGCAACCTTCTGGAGAGGTTAAGGCCGAACGCCAAGCACGGCCATGGCACGGCCCCCGACCGTGTAGGTCGCGCCGGATGGATAGTGCTCGCTGTCCGGCTGTACTTCCAGGCGCTCGGTGTCCAACTCGAGCTCCCATTTGCTAGCCCCACCTGCATCCGCGAGTGCAAAGTCGGTCGGCTCTAGGAGCGGGTTGAGCAAGATCAAGAGGTCGTCGGCGGGGGCGCCCCGGCTAGGACCACTCGTGGGTGTTTCCGTCAAACGGAGCGCGACGGCTCCATCGGGTTCCGCTTCGGCGTCGATGGTGGAGCCGTCTGGGTAGAGCCAAACTGCGTCTGCAGCGGGCTCTGAATCCGCGGAAACGTCTGGCCTGAGGACGGAATGCGACCGACGCAGAAGCACGAGCCGGCGGGTCCACTCCAGAAGCTCGAGAGCCTCGGGTGTGTGATCCCAGCGGCGCCAGGAGACCTCATCGTCCTGACAATAGGCGTTGTTGTTGCCAGCCTGGCTGTGGCCGGTTTCGTCGCCTTGAAGCAGCATCGGGACGCCCCAAGAGCACATCAGAGTAGTAAGCAGATTCCGCATCTGGCGGGTCCTGACGTTAAGAATCTCGGGGTCATCAGTTTCGCCCTCCACCCCGTAGTTCGCGCTCCAGTTCTCATTGCTGCCGTCCCGGTTGGATTCGCCGTTGGGCTCGTTGTGCTTTTGTTCGTAGCTCACCAGGTCACGCAGCGTGAAGCCATCGTGAGCGGTCACGAAGTTCACGCTGGCGTAAAGGTTGCGGCCGTTCGCGCGGAACAAATCAGGACTGCCGCTCAGACGGTGATGGAAGTCCGGAATCTGGCCGTCTTCTCCACACCAGAATCGGCGGACTGCGTCGCGGTAGGGGCCATTCCACTCCGCCCAGGGGCTGGGAAAGCCGCCCTGCTGATAACCGCCCTCACCCACGTCCCACGGCTCGGCGATCAGCTTGACGGTTGCGAGTAGCGGGTCCTCCTGGATGGCTCGGAAGAACGGAGCCTCCGCGTCGAAATCAGGGTCCGTGCGGCCCAGAACGGGGGCCAGGTCAAATCGGAAGCCATCCACGTGCATGTCGCGGACCCAGTAGCGGAGGCTGTCAAGAACCAGAGCGAGCGTTTGGGGGTGTTCGAGGTTCATAGTGTTGCCGCAGCCGGTGTCATCGACGTAGCGGCTCGGATCGTCAGCAGGCAGCCGATAGTAGGTGGGATTATCGATCCCGCGGAAGCATAGGGTGCTCCCTCGCTCGCTGCCCTCGCCGGTGTGGTTGTAGACCACGT
>DASXTD010000641.1:0-5633 GCA_036505655.1 Chloroflexota bacterium | reverse complement strand
GGCATCGGGAAAAACTACATAGCGGTCCTACGCATTTCTGACTCTCGCATGGCTTGGCGTGGATCAACGCAGGTACACGTGCCGGCCAGGCCGGCACCCTGGTCAGGCAGAAAGCTGGGTGGGGGAAGTGCAACTAGCGGGGTACGGAGCTTGATGCCAAGGCCGGGCACCGTTTCCAACAGCTGAGGGTTGGTCGGGTCGTCTTTCAGCTTCCGCCGCAGGCGATGCACCGCCAGGCGTAGCACATCGTGGAGGCCGGCATCTTCGTAGTGCCACACCTGGCGCACCAATGCCTCGCTCGGCACCACCGATCCGGCACGCAGCATCAGATAGTGCAGGAGCCGAAGCTCCGTGAGCGATAGCGCGACCGGCTCGCCATCCTTAAACACGGCATGGGCCGATTCTTCCAGCGTCAGCGGACCGATCTTCACGATCGACAGGTGCTGCTCGACCGCTGTCGCCTTTACTTTCCGTAGCTTAGCGCGCACCCGAGCTATCACCTCCCGGTGATTGAACGGTTTCGTGATGTAGTCGTCCGCCCCTAGATCGAGCCCCCTCACCACATCTTCTTCGTCCCGGCGACCCGACAGTACGATGACGGGAACATCCGAGCGCCGGCGCATTTGAACCAGCAGATCGAACCCACTGTCCCGCCCAAGGTCCACATCCATCAACACGATGTCAACGCTGCCGAGTCGCTGGAGTGCAACCTCCCGATCGTGGGCGGGAATGGTCGCGAAACCGGCTCGCTGAAAAACGAAGGTCAGGACGTCGACGAGATCTTTGTCATCGTCCACTAGGAGAACGCTTCCGGATCGCTTCGGAAAGCTCAAATCTCGTCCCGTCGGGCGGAGCGCTGCAGCTGCGCTCACTCAAGCAGCCCGGCGGGAGCCCCTCTGGTTCCCCAAAATCGGAATCGCACGGTAAGCCTCCCCGTCGCTGGTAGGGTACGGTGCTGATTGGTAAAAACGCCCCGGGTCCCCGCTTGGCTAACATCGCAAGCAAAATCTCACTGAACCCTCATGAAGCGCGGCTGTGGGGAGACGAAGAGCTGAAGCCCCTCGGTGGTGATGCCGGCGCAGTACAATGCGTAGCCGGCAGCTTGGCGTGCCTCCAGGCTTTCATCGCCCGGATGAGTACTGTGGGAGAAGGCATGAGACGCCGTTCCCAGGCTACGACGCGCAAATTTTCGCTCGGTTGCATCTTCCTGGCCAGCCTGGCCCTGATGATCGGCTGCGCCGCCCCGCCTGCCAACGGTCCGACCGTCGGCAGCAGCGGCCCCAACGCGGGGCCTAAACGAATCGTGGCCGCCATCAACAGCAATCCCCCCACTCTGAGCTCTTCTGACATCGGCGCCGGTTCCGGCACCTATCAGGGCGGAGACGCCATCGAAGACCTGATCAACGGCGGCCTCGCCGTGGTGGACAACCGAAGCACGCTCGTTCCCCAGCTTAGCGAGATGGTTCCCTCGACGGACAACGGTCTCTGGCAGGTTTTCCCGGACGGCACCATGGAGACACGGTGGAGTATCAAGCCGCAGGCCGCCTGGCACGATGGCGTTCCGTTCACTTCGAAAGACCTGCTGTTCACCATGACACTCAGTAAGGACAAGGACCTGCCAATCTTTGCGAACAATGCCCTCGACTACGTCGTCGATGTGCAAGCACCCGATGACCACACGGTGGCTGTCCTCTGGAGTCGCCCGTTCGTCTCAGCCGACCTGCTGTTCACGCGGCGGTTGGCCTTTCCGCGCCCGGCGCACATCCTGGGGCCCGCCTACGTTGATAGGAAGGACACCGTCCTCAGCAGCCCGTACTGGCGGGAGCAGTTCGTCGGCACAGGGCCGTTCAAAGTGAAGCAATGGGTTGCGGACAGCCACGTGGTGCTGCAGGCCAACGAGCAGTACATCCTGGGCCGACCGAAGCTCGACGAGGTGGAGGTGCGGTTCATTCCCGATCCCAATACGCTGGTGGCCAACCTCCTGGCCGGTGAGATTGAGCTAACCCTCGGCCGCAGCCTCCAGGTCAGCGACACCGAGCAGATCAAGGACCGCTGGACGGGCACCATAGGGGTGGGGATCGACAATTGGATCGCGCTCTGGGTGCAGTTCATCGGCACCAATCCGCCCATCTTGATGGATGTGCGCATGCGCCGGACGCTCCTCTATTCAATCAACCGCCAGGAGATGGTGGATGCGATCGAATACGGGTCAGTCCCGGTCGCCCACTCGTTCCTCAACCCCACCGATGCCGCCTATCCCCAAATCGAGAGCCGTATCGTCAAATATGACTACGACCCGCGCAAAGCCACCCAACTCCTCGAAGATCTCGGCTTCCGACGTTCTGCAGATGGGCTCGTGCGCGATGCTTCTGGGCAGACCCTCCCGCTGGACGTCCGCACCAATCCGGGGCACGAGCAGCGCATCCAGGCGATTGCTAACTACTTCAAGGCGGTCGGCATCGCGGCCGAGCCGTTCGTCATTCCCGACAGTCGGCGCAGCGACCGCGAGTACGACGACACCTATCCCGGAGTGAGGCTCTGGCGCCTCCCCAACAACCGGGAAGACGTGGTGCGGTTCCACAGCCGCGAGTCTCCCCTACCCGAGAACCGTTTCGCCGGAGCCAATCGCTCCCGCTACTCTAACCCGGAATTCGATGCGCTCATCGACCGCTATACGGCCACGATCCCACTCAACCAGCGCATCTCCATCTTGAGCGATATCGTCTTCCACATGACTGATCAGCTGCCGGAGATGGGGATCAACTTCAACGCCCAGCCGATGCTCGCGGCCGCACGGATCCGCAACGTGATCATTCGCGGAGTCGGTGGCTCGACCGAGGCGTGGAACGCGGCTTCCTGGGACGTAGCCGGCTAGGCGCGACAACGTAGCGCCGCGAAGTGGAGCGGTCTCGGGCCTCAACGGCCGAGGGGTGGATGGGTTACAGCTGTTAACTGATCAGCGCGCGTAGGGAGTCCTTCAGCCCGTCTTCCGTCCAGTAGCCGGCAGCGTATTCATCGAGCCGAAGCTCCACTGCCTGAATGAGATCTGCCGCTGATCGATCACTCGTCGGATACGGCCGCCACCAGTTGCGCCCCAGCCAGGTCCGCAGCTCGTTGTAGGACAGCCCCCCTTCGAGGTAGCGGCGCACCAGGTCTACGATTTCCACAGCGAGAGCGGTCCGCTGCTCCGGCCGTGCCATCACACCCGCACCGCCGGTAGCAGCCCCACGTCTGCAGAGCGGAAGGCTAGCCTGCGGATCCGGTAAACCCAGGTATAGAGCAGAACCAAACCGACCACGACCAGTCCGCTCGATAGGCCCATCCACAGGCCGACCACGCCCAATCCGACGACCGAGCAGAGCACATATCCGAGCGGCAGGCCCAGCAACCAGTGCGCAGCCAGATTTGTGACCATCGGCGTGCTAGTGTCGCCAAGGCCTCGCAGCGCACCGGTCGCCACCGCTTGCAAGCCATCGAAGAGCTGGAACGCCGCCGCCACCAGGAGGAGCGTGGCTCCCACTTCGACGACCGATACTTGAGGGGTGAACGCCGCCACGATATATGTCCGCGTCACGACCAGGCACGTAGCTGCGCAGACCATGAAAGCTACCCCGAGGGAGAGCGCGGTCCATCCGCACTGCCGCGCGCGTTCCAGGTCGCCCCTCCCCAAAGATTGTCCGACCAGGACGGCGCCCGCCGACCCAATCCCGAGGGTCACGATCCAGGTCATGCTGGAGACGTTCATCACGATTTGATGCGACGCCAGCGAAACGGCATCGAGCGACCCCGCGATGGCTGTCGCGGTCGCGAATACACCGATCTCCAGCGTGGCTTGGAGGGCAGCCGGCACTCCGAGCGTCACCAACCGCCGCAAGCGTGACGATCGAAACTCACGCAGTCCCGCCAGCAGGCCTCGACTACCCGAGGCAGCGTAGCGCATCACCAGGACGGCCAGTGCGAGCGTCAGACCGATCCGTACTAACAACGTCGCCCACGCCGAGCCAATCGTTCCGAGCGTGGGCAGGAATCCCCACCCAAAAACCAGCGCGTTGGCCACCACCAAATTGACCAGGTTGGCGGTGACCATGACGATCGCGATGGGTCGGGCCACGCCGATCGCCTGCAGATAGCGGCGAAACGCGGCAAAGAGAAGCAGGGGCAGCAAGCCCCAGGCGCTGATCTCGAGATACGGCACCATAAGCGCTAACACCCGCGGCTCGATATTCCAGGACGGAAGCAGCCAGAGGCCGATGCGGACCACGAGAGTCAGAGGCACCGCTGCCATCAGACTGAGCAACACTCCGTGCGCAAGCCAGCGGTCGCACTCATCTGTTCGTCCCGCCCCATAAGACTGCGACACGACCGTATCCAGTCCGAGCAGCAGCCCCATCCCGAACATCGCGACGGTAATGAACAGGATGTTGCCCAGGCCCACGGCGCCGATCGCCTCGGCACCCAAACGGCCCACCACCAGCGTGTCCACAACACCCAGGGTGACCAGCCCGAGCTCCGTCACCACGATGGGCGATGCGAGCGCAACCACGTCCTTGAGAGTAGCTAGCACCGAGCCACCCTCACCCACCGTTGGCGTGTAAGAAGGAGCGGCTGTTTGCTGGTCTAAGACCAGTTGGTCCTCGGGCGCTCCTGGAGCTCGCCGTCCACGTAGATATCCACCTTCTCGTTAAAGAAACAGAAATATCCCTTGATGCGTGGGCATTCCGGAATCGGGTCCAGATAGCCCCACACGATGTCGGTCAACTCGATCTCGCCGATCTTGGCCGTCCAGTACGAAGCCTCCCCTTTGTACGGGCAGCGCGTATGCGTCGCGGTGGCGGCGAGCAAGTCCTTCCGGACGTCCTTAGGCGGGATGTAGTAGCGGGTCGGGTGGCCCGTCTCGAATAGCAGCCGTGGTTGCTTGGTTTCCGCTACAGTCTGACCGTCGATCACCACGCGCACATTCCGCGAGCTCTCGATCACGTCCACGCGATGATAGGGATCACGCGGGTGCGCGAAGATCTGCTCTTCTTCCTCATACCAGGCATCCATACGGTTCCAGTAGAAAGCCAGATGCTCGCCGATCATCTCTGAGCCTGGCAACGGATCCAGGTAGCTCCACACGGCGTTTTCGGAGACCTTGTCTCCCACTTTGATGGTCCAGTAAGAAGCCTCACCCTTGTACTGGCACGTGGTGTGCTGTGTGGTGGCTTCCATCCGGTCCATGCGCACGTCTTCTTTGGGGAAGTAGTACACAGGGCGCAGCCCCGTTTCGCGGAGCAGCTTGGCATTTTTACTATCGGCGATCGTTTGCCCATTGAACTCGACCCGCACCCAACGGGGGCTGCGCTCGATCTCGACTTTGTGATTCGGATCGCGTTCTCTGGTTCGCGCCGATACTGCCTGCGCCATAGCACTCTCCTTAATGGACCCGGGAAACATACTACACAGGCCTCCGGCTCTACCATGTTCAGAACGCTTCACGGAGGACGACGATGTCGGAGCCGGACCCCGCTGAGCCGCTCTTCGCCAAGCTCACCCCGGAAGTGCGCCCGATCATGCAGGCGCTCCGCGACGTGATCAAACAAACTGTCCCGCAGGTCAGTGAAGGCGTGCAACTGGGCTGGGACGTCATCCAA
>DASXTD010000640.1:0-7052 GCA_036505655.1 Chloroflexota bacterium | reverse complement strand
GTGCTGGGCCGGCGTGCCGCCCTTGGTGTGTACGACCCATTTCATGGCGTCGCCGCCCAATGCTTCGGCCAGCTCGCGGGGCCCGTCAGCCAACATGTTCCCGAGCCAGCCTTCGCGGCGCGCGCACATCTCGAGCAGACGGTCGACCGTCGCGGTATCGCCCCATTTGAGCGTCAGCCCATCGGTGCGATCGGGGCCGAGCAGCCCCTTCTCCCAGGCCTCGAACGCCAGCCCGGCGCCGTCGGCGAAGTGGCTGCATTCGATGCCCAGGTCGTTGATGCGCTCGGATAAGTACAGGACATCGTTGCCGTTGATGTCCAGGTTGAAGAACGTGTCGAGCCACTCGGAGCCGGCGTCGAAGTGGCCTATGGTACCGGTGTGGTCGCCGCTGGTCAGCTCCACATCCCAGGGGCAGAGGCGGCCGCATTGGAAGCAGGGCCGCTGCATGATCCGGTTCTCGCCAAAGCCCTCGGTCTCCTGGCCGTCGATGGTGGTAACCCGCCAGTTGTGCTTGGTGATGGCGCCCCAACTGGCCCCGTGCCCCACGTTCCGGCGCTGATCGGACGTGTACACGCTGAGGGTATTCCGCCAACGTTCGCCGGCCTCGATGAGCGCGGCCTTGTCGTGCAGCGGAGGTCGGCGGGTGCCGCGGGCAACAATTGCCTTCAGCTTTTTCGAGCCCATGAGGGCGCCGGCGCCGTGGGAGGCGAAGTGGTTGTAGTCGTTCACCATCATCGCGGCCTTGACCAGGTTCTCACCGGCTGGCCCGATGCAGGCTACCCGCGCATCCTTATGACCCACCTCTTCGCGGAGCAGGTCCTCGGTCCGACGGGCGCCTTCGCCCCACACCTTTGAGGCATCGCGCAGCTCAGCGTGTCCATTGTCCAGGTAGAGATAGGTCGGTCGATCGGCCTGACCGACGAAGATCAGACCATCGTAGCCGGCTGCCTTCAAGGCCACCGCCCAGAATCCGCTGCTAGCCGCCCGCCCCAGCGTGCGCTCAGTGGCTGGGCTCAAGAAGATCGACGTCATCTTGGTGCCGCCGGGCGTCAGCCCGGTGCCAGTGACTGGGCCCGTCATCATGATGAATGGGTTGTCAGCATCAAAGGGCTTAGCGTCGATCCGCAGCGTGTGCAGCAGAATATAGGTCGCCAGCGCCTGGCCGCCCCAGAAGCGGCGCAAGACCGGCTCCTCAGGGAGGTTGAGGTCCTGGCAGACGCCGGAGGTGATGTCCACCCGCAGCAGCTTCCCCATATAGCCGCCGGGCAGCGGTGTGCGTCTGGTCGTCGGAAACAAATTCTCGAGGTTGCGCATTTGTAAGCTAGCTGTCATCGTCGCTCCCCGTCCGCCTCGTACGATTGTGCGAGTCGTACGCCGAAGGATACGGAGGTGCGTCGGCGCGGTCAACCTTCTTCGAATAAAAGAACTCGGGAAAACCATAGTTGCCATAAGGCATTAGTGTAGTAATATACGTTACCGTCGTGTTACATCCACACATAACGGTCATCTAGGTACCTGACCGCGTGAGTGCATAGTTGGAGGCTCCTGTGAACGGTGTGCAGACCAGTTCGATCGTTCGTGGTCGGCTCATTGCGACAGTTGCCGCCGCGCCGAACCTGCTCTCCCCTGGTCTCGAAACCCGGCTGAGAGCCCGAGGGTTGCCGGTTGTCCCCCTGGCTATGGAGTCCTGGGAAGTGCCGCCTCGGCGAGGACCCGGTGTCGCAATCCTGAGTGGCGAATCGATATCAGATGAGCCGGCTGGGGGCCTGCTCATGGACGCATTGCTCCGGGCCGGTTATCAGTTGGTGGTGATCGGCACCGCGTCGCCGGAAGTCATCGAACGACTTTCCGAGGACGTCGACGCCTGGCTCCAATGCCCAGATGACGAAACGCTTGTTACTGCTGCCATACGCAGGTCGCTGCGAATCTCGGCCGGGCGCCAGGAGCTAGAGGCGACGCGGCGGGACCTTGAGCGCAAAAGCGAAGAGGCCCACAGTCTCTATGAGATCGGCCGTGCTCTTTCGGCTGAGCGAAACCTCGGAAAGCTCGAGGGTCTGATCATTCAGCGGTGTCGGCAGCTTACGAGCGCAGACGCCTGCAGTCTATTTGTGCTGGATGAGGACGCTGAAAAGGGACGCTTCTTACGGTTCGAAGTAACCCAGAACGACACCCTGGGTCTCATTCATCCTCGCTCGGTCTTACCTCTGAACGGGGAGAGCATTGCCGGCTTTGTGGCTCTCACTGGAGAACCTCAAAACCTTCCCGACGTTTACGATTTGCCCGCCGATCTGCCCTTCGCGTTCAATCACAGCTTCGATGACAGCACCGGTTACCGCAGTAAATCGATGCTGGTAGTGCCGATGCGGAACCACGATGAAGAGATCGTCGGCGTCATCGAGCTGATCAATAAGAAGCAGGCTCGAGGCAAGTTGCGCACTAATGAGATTACCGAGCGAACGGTGACTCCATTTGGACCCGAGGACGAAGAGGTTCTGAATGCCTTTGCCAGCCAGGCCGCGGTCGCACTAGACAACCGCTTGCTGATCGACAGCATCGAGGGCCTATTCGACTCGTTCATCCGGGCGTCCGTCATGGCAATCGAATCGAGAGATCCGGCCACGGCGGGTCATTCGGAGCGAGTAGCCCGCCTGACCGCGGGGATCGCCGAGAGCGTTAATGAGATCCGGGTGGGCAAATGGAAGACGGTGTATTTTTCGTCCGAGCAGCTTCGGGAGATCCGCTACGCGGGATTACTGCACGATTTTGGCAAGATCGGGGTGCGCGAGAACGTCCTCATCAAGGCAAAAAAGCTCTACGACCCGGAGCTCGAAATCATTCGGCTCCGCTTTGCTCTGGCCCTGAGGTCTCTAGAGGCCAGCCACGCTCGCGAGCAGCTCGTACACGCCGTCCAGAATGGCGGAGAAGTACCAGCAGAAGCATTGACCGCGCTCAACGCCGAGTTCAAGCGAGAAGCCTCTAGTCTCAGCGACGACCTGGCCGCTGTGCTCAAAGCCAATGAGCCATCCGTGTTGGAGGAGGCGACCGCGGAAAGGCTCGCCGAGATCGCCCTGCATCGCTATCTGGACATCGATGGCAACGAGAGGCCGCTCCTCAGTGAACGAGAGCTAGCGGCACTTTCGGTGCGTCGAGGGTCTCTCACGGGCGAAGAATACGGCGAAGTCCAGTCCCACGTATCGCAAACGTTCCGCTTTCTTTCGGTTATGCCCTGGACCCGACCACTTCGGGGCGTGCCTCTGATCGCCGGTGCGCATCACGAGAAACTGGATGGAACGGGTTATCCCAACCGCTTGAAGGCAGACGCGATTCCGATCCAGTCCAAGATGATGGCGATCGCCGATATCTACGATGCCCTTACGGCGGCGGACCGTCCCTACAAGCTTGCCGTTCCGATTCCGAAGGCGCTGGACATCCTCACAGACGAATGCACTCAGGGCCACGTTGACCGGGAGCTGCTCGACATCTTCATTCAGCGAAAGGTCTACGAAGAACCCGTAACGCCAAATTGGCCGACGAGTGCGCTCATAGCAAGCTAACCGTCGGCGCGCGCCTCAACCCTGGACCCGATGGCCGACGCTAACTAGATTCCCCTAGGCAGATGTCCTCAGGACTGCGAAGAGCCGCCGTTCTGGGGGACTCTGCGCGTTCCCGGCCAGGTGCTCTTCCAGTTTGGGGCCGATGACCGCCGAGGCGGCATCGGCGTGCTCCTCGGAGTCCCAGAGGACGGTCAGCCCGTAGTCGCCGCTGGCGCTGTCACCAAAGCACGTCGCATTCTTGCACCCCGGCTGTGCGCAAATGGCTGGGATGAGATCGTCGGCAAGTTTCTGGGCCGCGTCGTGCTTTCCTGGGCCAAAGGTAAAACGAACGAGTCGCACGTACAAGAAACGCTCCTCTCAGGACGTAAGCAATCGGGCGGCCGATCGCCGAGCAGGCTACTGCCTCACCACGCTAGGCTACGCCGTCTGGGCGCGAACGCTCTGTCTCCCAGCCAGCCACGGACAGATCAAAGCGGTTGCCCTCCGGATCGATGGCGCCGAGCTCGGCGTAGCGGCCGTCCTGGGGCTTCTCGAAGGGAGGCGGCACGTCATTTTCTTCCAGGCGACGCTTGATCTCGTCCATGTCCTCCACCAGGAAGCCCCAGTGGTTGATGCCGGGCTTGACGCCTTCACGAGCCTTGAGCAGCACGAGGCTGAACTCACCATCCGACATGTAGACGGCCTGCCCGTGACGCCAGACTTCGTGCAGGTCGAAGACGTTCTTATAGAACTCGGCCATCGCCGACGTGTCCTCACACATGAGGGCGATGTGGCGAATCGATGGCATAATGCCCCTCCTTTTGACGGATTCTGCTTGGCCAACCCCTCGAAGCTGAAACCCGAGACCGCCCCGCTCCGGCGCTAGCATTGGCCGGCAGTGTATCTTGCCCCGTGACCCACGTCGAGTCTTGAGGATGTATGGGGAGAGAGCATGGAGCCCGCCCGCCAGATCGCCGAGTTCGTAGCTCAAACTGATTACACGAGCATTCCCTCGGCCGCTTTAGCCGCAGCGAAGGACGCCATTCTGGATAGCATCGGCGTTGCGCTGGCGGGCGGGCGAGAGCCGGCCGGTCGTATCCCGGGAGATCTGGCCCGCGAGGAGCACGCTACTGAAGAAGCGACCGTGTTGGGGCAGGGCTTCAGATCCTCGGCGACCAACGCGGCCTTCGTGAACGGCACTTCGACGCATGCCCTCGACTTCGATGCCAGCTTCCCGATCATGGGCCAGCCGATGGCCGGTCTGCCCGCGACCGTACTGGCACTGGCCGAAGCTACCGGCGCCAACGGGCAACAGCTCCTGGCGGGGTACGTCGTGGGATTCGAAGTGGCGGCCAAGGTCGCCTGGGCTCTCCCGGGGGCCTGGAGCGATAGCGCCTGGCATAGTCCCGCCACGGTCGGTTCGGTCGGCTGTACTGCTGCCGCTGCCAAGCTGCTCGGCCTGGACCTCGAGCAGACCGCGATGGCGATTGGCCTTGTTTGCTCAATGGCGAGTGGCGTGATCGGAAACTTCGGAACCATGGGCAAACCGCTCCATGCCGGCCTGGGCGCCCGCAACGGCGTGACGGCCGCTCGCCTGGCTCAGCGCGGATTTACCGGGAATCCCCTCGCGCTCAATGCCACCAACGGCTTCTTCGACGCCTTCGTTCCGTCTGAGGCGCCCGACCTGGAGCCGATTGGAAATCTGGGGACCAAATTCGATCTCGCGCAGGGTGCCGTGCGGTTCAAGGCCTACCCGTGTGGTGGACTCACCCACGCCGCGATCGATGCGGTCCTCGCCCTGCGCACCGAGCACGGCCTGACTGCCGACACGGTTGATGGCATCGACGTGCAAGTGTCCCCGTTTACGGCCAGTCGGATCATCTATCGCATACCGGAGACAGGCCTGCAGGGCAAGTTCAGCATGCCGTATATCCTGGCCCGCGCGCTGATCGACGGCCGCCTGACCCCAGACACGTTCTCGGACACCGCCACGCGCGATCGCGCTGTACTAGGCTTGGCAGAGCGCGTGCACATGGAGGGCAGCTCGGAGCTGGACCACGACGCCAGTGGCAAACGTCCCGCCCGCGTATCGATCCGACTCAAGAATGGGCAAATTCTGTTCCGCCAGGTCGACTACCCCAAAGGTTCGCCCGAAGCGCCTCTAACCGCCGACGAGCTGCGCTCCAAATTCACCGTCTGCGCCGAGCCCGCTCTAGGCCCAGAAGCCGCCGGTCAGGCGATTTCGATGCTCGATCGATTGGACACAGTCGACAGCGTCGCCAGACTAGCCCAGTTGCTAGCCGGTCCCGCCTAGTCTTTCACCGGGCATTGGTGAGTGAGCATGATCTCGCGGCGCTCGCGGCCTGATTGCATGACCGAATAGATCAGCTCCAGGGTGGCCATGCCCCAGCGGCCATCGTGCTTGATGGTGCCGCCTTCGCGGAGCGCCCGATACATCTCCATCAGCTCACCATTGCCACTCTCACGTTCGGTGCTCAACTCCACCTCGCGCTTGCCGTTGTCGTCATAAACGAGCAGCCCCGTCGGCGACTGGCGAATGTCGCCGCGCTCGCAGCTCGCGATGTACACACCGAAGTGGATGTTGCCGCCGATTCCACCGCCCCCGCCCTGACCGGCCCCGTCGGTGCCGCGGGTCGCCGTGGGCCGCCCAGCGCCGCCCAGGAAGCGCATCGCTTCTTTCTCGGCTTCGACGTCGAACTCACCGCTGCTGAGCTGCTTCCGAACCTTGACGGCCTCCTCGGCGCTGTACAGGCGGTCGCCGATTCCCCAGGTCAGCTCGGAGCTGTTGAAGTAGCCGTAGCCGCTGTACGCGACCGTCGCCGGCGTGCCATCTTCAAACTCGATGTAGGCACAGTAGTTGCCCGGGGCGTTGGGGCGCTCCTTCATCCAGCTTCCGGTCATCGCGCGAACGCTCCGCACCATGCCCCCGCCGAGCAAGCGCACGCTGTCCAACAGATGGGGCCCATGCCGATAGACGACGCCGCCACCCAGGCTCACGTCCACTTCCTCGGGCATGCGCGGCTTCAGCATCCAGTCCGAGAACATCCACACATTCAGGGCGCATAGCTTTCCGAGCTCCCCGGACTTGATTTCCTTGCGCATAGCTTGAATGCCCGGGCTCAGGCTGAAGGTGTGACCGCAGGAGAGCTTGACGCCGTTCTTCTCGGCTGCTTCCACCATGCGCTCGCACTGCTCTACGTTGAGCGCCATCGGCTTCTCGGAGACTACGTGCTTGCCGTGCTCGGCAGCCATCACCACGTGTTCGGAGTGCATGTTGTTGGGAGTCGCGACCCAGACGACCTCGACATCCGGGTCCTCGCAGAGCGCCTTCACGCTGTCATACACGCGACCCTCGTAGCGAGTCTGGAAGGCGTCGAGTGCCGACTTGCGCGTGTCCGCGGCCGCAAAGACTTCCACCTCGGGCATCTTCTCAGCACCAGCCAGGATCATGCCGCCGCCGATGCCCAGCCCGGCCATGCCCAGCTTGATCGGCTTGAC
>DASXTD010000639.1:0-1539 GCA_036505655.1 Chloroflexota bacterium | reverse complement strand
GTCATGCCCGCCAGTCTAAGCGAGACACGGGCGGCGAGGCCAGGATGCGCGCGGCGGAGCTGGCCCTCATCTTGCTTGACATACCTGTGCAGGCGTTTGCCTGCCAGGAGGCATCATGCATCGAACCCTAGCAGGCTGCTGAAAAAGGCCTGATATGGCCGGTCATGATCGTACCCTCCGTTGCAACTCGAGCACGGAGGAGCGAATGCGCGGTGACCACAGCGAGCCGGATATGGTGTTCAGCTACATTTCGCCGGCGCAGCGGGTGCCCCAAGACCATCCGCTGCGAGCGATCCGGACGATGGTGGACGGCGTCCTTCGCCGGCTGTGGTCGGACTTTGAGAAGCTCTACTCGCACACGGGGCGCCCGTCTATTCCGCCCGAGCGGCTGCTCCGGGCCCTGCTTCTGCAGGTCCTGTATTCCATCCGCAGCGAGCGGATGCTGATGGAGCAGCTGGACTACAACCTGCTCTTCCGCTGGTTTGTGGGCTTGTCGATGGACGACCGCATCTGGGATCCGACGGTGTTCACCAAGAACAGGGACCGCCTGCTGCGAGGCCAGGTCGCCGTCTTGTTTTTCGAGCAGGTGCTGGCCGAGGCCCGGGAGAGGGGTCTGACATCCGACGAGCACTTCACGGTGGACGGGACGCTGGTGGAGGCCTGGGCCGGCCTGAAGAGCTTCAAGCGAAAGGACGGATCGGACGATCAGATTCCCCCGGATGATCCCGGCAATCCCACCGTGAACTTCCACGGGGAGAAGCGAAGCAACGACACGCACCAATCGACGACGGACGCGGACGCGCGGCTCATGACCAAGGGCGGTCAGGAAGCCAAGCTCTACTTCATGGGCCACGTCGTGATGGAGAACCGCCACGGCTTGGCGGTAGGTGCTCGACTGACCCACGCGACGGGAAGGGCGGAACGAGAGGCTGCGATCCAACTGCTGGGAGAAATCCCGCGCCGACGACGGATCACTCTGGGTGCCGACAAGGGCTACGACGTGCGGTCGTTCGTGGAGGATCTGCGGCAGCGCGACGTGACGCCGCACATGGCCCAGAAGGTCCGCTACAGCGCCATCGACGGTCGTACGACCCGGCACCTCGCCTATCAGGTGAGTCAGCGGCTGAGAAAACGGGTCGAGGAGATCTTCGGCTGGCTGAAGACGGTGGGGATGACGAGAAAGGTGCGCCACCGCGGCCTGCCCAGGGTGGACTGGAATTTCACCTTCGCCTTGGCCGCCTACAACCTGGTGAGAATCCGAAACCTCACCGCTTCGACTGCATGAGAGAGCCGAAGAGATCGCTGACGCACAGCAACTCCGTCCGGACCGAGTACCTGGGTGGCGCGCACCCAGCCCCGACCGCCACTCACGCGGGGGCAAATTGACCTTCATGGCCCGTTTTTCCGCAGCCTGCTAGGATTGGAGGCGGCGCTTCGTGCTCGCCGTGCGGCGAGCACCGGCGCCGCAGCTGAACGCGGTGTTCTGCGGACGAACACAGGAGCGTGGCGTGATCGTCGGCCTAGCTGTGCTGACACTTC
>DASXTD010000638.1:0-3362 GCA_036505655.1 Chloroflexota bacterium | reverse complement strand
GGCGCCTCCCCTCTCCAGTCTTTATATCGATCTCGTATTGCCCGCACCTACTCGAAAAGTCCGTGAGGTACAGCTCCACGCTCTTCGCCAGCTTCAGAAAGGGCTTGGGCAACGCGGCCCGCTGGCTGAAGAAGTCCTGTGACGTCTTGTAGGAGTAGTCTGGTGTGCTCATAGCTCGGACCCCTTCTTCTTCAACCGTTGCGGCAGTGTCTGGATTCCGCTCGGCAGGGGGCCAGATAAGGCTGAACTCGGGCATCTGGCACATGGCTTCCGTTTCCCCGGATGAATACGGGGCGAAATCGAGACTGGGCAGCCGCGCTTCCAGCAGGTCCTGGAATGTCGGCTCATGGGGATCCGACTCTGATTCTCGATCCTCGCACTCGTTCACCGGGTGGTCGCCGCCGCAGTATTCACAGGTCACGTCACCTGGCTGGGCCACGGGGGCCTGGAGCGCCGGCTCTGGCATCGGCGCCGATACATTGAGCCGCTCTGTGGGCCCGTCAGCGGCGCGCCCACCGCGCGGCATCTCCTCGGCCGAGCTAGTTCCTGCGCGTGCGCGGCCAATATATAGGAGCAGACACCAGGTGGCTGTGGCGATTGACCAGAGTACGGGGATACCAATGACAGGGAAGACATGGGAGATCACGACGAGCGCCGGAATGGCGAGGAGCAAGCTGAGAACACGCGACGGGCGGTCCAGATCCCGCCGGTACGATTGCAACACGCCGTAGGATCCAGCCGCGACGATCAGCAATACGGCCACCAGGCCGGCCACCTCCAGGCCGGTCACCTTACCGATGTTCGATAGCAGGGTCCCCATAAGAAAGGACACCACGGCCGCGCCAAAGACCCGCCCCCGAGTGTTCAAGCCCAAGATGCGAAAGCTGCCACCGCAGATGCCGGCTGCAAAAAGAAGATAACTCAGGTTGCCCAGCCCATAGCCTACGACGTCGGCTAGGCCGGCCGGCGTTGCAGTGGCGATGTGGATCGCGGCGCCGAGTGGATATAGGAGCGCCACTGTGCTGGGCCAGGGGAATCCGCCCTCAGCGATTCGCATGAACTGGTTCGTCGGTGGTTCCGAACTCGAGTTGGCGGCAGAAGACCATCTGTGCGGCGCCCATACCGGCGAAGCCGATCCTGGAAGTGCTCATAGCTGCTGGATCCCGTCTGGGTCCAGTGCCGTTGCCGGGCATGGTTTGGCCTCGTGCTGTGCTTTGGTTTCCCCGAACACCCATGGCTTTACACATGGGACCGGATCGGCTGGCCGGACTACCTGTGCTGGCGCCTTCGATGCTTTCGGCTCCGAGGCATTTTGGCCAGAGATCAACAAATCGATGAAGATTCCGAGTGCCTTGATTGCCTCTTCCATCACTTACCTCCCCACCTTTCGGTGCATCGGGCAAGTGCTATCGCGGACCTCTGCCTCTCTCTCCGTGGACCCATGGTTCTGACAGTCCAGTATAGGGGAGGATTATGCATATGTGAATAAGCTCCTCCGTAAGGGTTGTCGGCATGGACTTGGGCCGACAGCTTGCGGATGCCCTGCGTCGCCTGCGGAAGGAGGCCGGCCTCACCCAGACGGAGATGGCGCGGCGGCTGGGGATCAGCCAGCCTACGCTCAATCGACTCGAGACCGCCCGGCAGAACACGACCCTGCGGACCCTGACTCAGCTCTGCCTAGCTCTCCGATGTAAGCTCGGCGACCTGCTTGATGGGCGGGTGTCGGTCAAGGTGGCTCGTCGTCGTCGCGGTCCAGACCGGTAGGGTTGGGCGAGGGGCCAAGACACTTCTTTGGCTCGTTCCCCTACGGATCGGCGAACATTGCCCTTCACAGAGCCTCCGGCTAAGATCGGCCCACTCGAAAGCTGATCAGGCACCCCAATGGAGGCCCCTCTGCCATGAAGTGTCCTCGGTGTCAGCACGAGAATCCGCCGCAAGCGAAGTTCTGTCTGGAGTGCGGAGCCCGGTTCGCCGTCGCCTGCGCCCAGTGTGGCACCCAGCTGCCTGTTGGCGCCAAGTTCTGCCTTGAATGCGGGAAGCCGACCGACAGCCACGGGACCGAGCCGCCACGGTTCGCCTCCCCGCAGTCCTACACCCCCAAGCATCTGGCCGAGAAGATCCTCACGTCGAAGACTGCGTTGGAGGGCGAGCGCAAGCAGGTTACCGTGCTGTTCGCTGACCTCAAGGGCTCGATGGAGCTGCTGGCGGATCGCGATCCCGAGGAAGCTCGCAAGCTCCTCGATCCCGTGCTCGAGCACATGATGGAGGCGATCCACCGTTACGAGGGCACGGTCAACCAGGTCATGGGCGATGGGATCATGGCACTCTTCGGCGCGCCGCTCGCCCACGAGGACCACGCAGTGCGAGCGTGCTATGCAGCGCTGCGGATGCAAGAGTCTGTGAAGCGGTACGCAGGGGAAATGCGCCGCACAAGCGGGGTGCCGCTTGCGATCCGCATTGGATTGAACTCGGGCGAGGTGCTGGTCCGCTCCATCGGCAGCGATCTCCACATGGACTACACGGCCGTCGGCCAGACGACGCATCTGGCGGCGCGGATGGAGCAGTTGGCGATCCCCGGCACCATTCTCCTGACGCCATCGACGCTGGAGCATGTGGAAGGCTACGTCGCCGTGAAGTCACTGGGCCCGGTGCCAGTGAAGGGGCTCGCCAACGCCGTGGACGTCTACGAGCTGACAGGGGCGGGCCCAGCGCAGACCCGCCTGCAGGCGGCCGCCCGGCGGGGGCTGACGCGGTTCGTGGGCCGCGACGCGGAGATCGAGAGCCTCCGTCAAGCCCTGGAGAAAGCCCGCTCCGGCCATGGCCAGGTAGTGGCGGTGGTAGGTGAGCCGGGCGTGGGCAAGTCCCGCCTCTTCTGGGAGTTCATCCATTCCCATCGGACCCAGGGGTGGCTCGTTCTCGAAAGCCGCTCGGCCTCCTACGGCCAAGCCACGCCGTTCCTGCCGGTGATTGACCTCGTCAAGGCGTACTGCCAGATCGAATCGCAGGACGATCGGCGGAAGATGCAGGAGAAGCTCACGGGCAAGCTTCTCACCGTGGATCGGGTTCTAGAACCCACAGTGCCCGCTCTCCTCACCCTCCTGGACGTGCCGATTGAGGACCACCAGTGGCGGGCCCTCGATCCCCTTGAGCGCCGTCGCCAGACGCTGGAGGCCATCAAGCGCCTGCTGCTTCGGGAGAGCCAGGTCCAGCCCTTGCTTCTGGTCTTCGAGGACCTCCATTGGATCGACTCCGAGACCGAGGCGTGCCTGGACAGTCTCGTCGAGAGCCTGCCCTCCGCCAGGCTCCTCCTGCTCGTCAACTACCGCCCCGAATACCAGCACCTGTGGGGCAGCAAGACCTAC
>DASXTD010000637.1:0-8471 GCA_036505655.1 Chloroflexota bacterium | reverse complement strand
AAGCCAGACGCGCCCCAGCACTACATTGATCCGGACGTCTGTATCGAATGCGAACAGTGCCAGATCGTCTGCCCGGTCGAAGCGATTTTTGTCGACTTCAAGCTGCCGGCTCAGTACGAAGCCTCGATCGAGGTCAACGCGGCGTTCTTCCGCCAGAACAAGGCGGAAGTAGGGCCTATTCCGGTAGAGGCAGCGTGGGAAATGGTGCGGGCCGCGCACGCTTACGCGCAGGAAGCCGGAATGGCGGTCGCGGTCGCGGTAGTGGACGAGGCTGGCTCACCCATCGCCGTGGGACGGATGGACGATGCGCACCCGCGTACCGCGGAGCTGGCGTTCAACAAGGCCTACACAGCGGCTGCATTCCATATGGCGACCCAGGAATTGGTGCCGCAGGCGCGTCAGCCATGGATTCGCAGTCTGGCCATTTCGCATCGCGGGCGCATCTTGCCAGCCGGTGGCGGCGTGGCCATTGCCGACGGGATCAGCGTTCGGGGGGCCATCGGGGTTGCTGGTGGCAATACCGACGGACAAGATGTACTCTGCTGTCGGGCCGGTCTCTCGGTCCTCGAGGCCGCCGCGGCTCATTAGTGAAAGACCGGAGGGATTGGTAAATGACCGCAATCGCGGACAAAGAGAACGCCGCGTGGCCTGGTGGGACCGGTGTGCCCGCCGACCCTCAGCTGCCAACCGTTGCGGGTGCACCCAACCTGGGGCGCACAGTCCGCTATGTGGGCCCGGTCATTCCGGTCGACATGAACCTGTCGCCCCACCCCAAGAACGCGCGCGGCGAGCTAGGTAAAGCACTTTTTAACTATCAGCACAACACCGTGTCCCATGACCCGCTGACCAGGATTGCGTCGAATCATGGCGCCGATCGCCGCCAGGTCATCACCAACGTGGTGAATCGAGCCACCAAGGGCCAAGTCAACCCGAAGCGGGTGCCCGTCTCAGATCCCGCGGCGATGACCCGCCACATCAAGGCGGTTGGCATGTCCATGGGCGCCGACATCGTGGGGATCGCCAAAGCCCATCCATCCATGCTGTACGACATCAGCACCCGTTACATCCAGGATGGTACGGCAGAAGACGATGAAAGAGCGTCTCCCGAGGAATTGTGCCGGAAGTTTCCCTATCTCATTTGCGTGACGAATGCTTGGGACTACGAGAAGCTGCAGGCTCACCGACACCACATCGGGGATGCCGCTTACCATTTCTCCCAGATGAAGGGGCACGTGATGCTCAAAGCCATGGAGGGCTACATCAAGGAGCTAGGCTACACCGCTCTCCGGGGGGTCGCTACCCCTCAGGCCGCCGGGCTCGCCTCGGGTGTAGGCGAGCTGGGCCGCAACGGCTTGCTCATCAGCGAGAAGTTCGGCGCCCGCATCCATATGCCCGATCCCATCATGACCGACCTGCCACTGATGGCCGACGCCCCCATCGACATCGGCGTGGAGGACTTCTGCAAGGTCTGCCGAAAGTGCGCCATCAACTGCCCGACGAACAGCATCAGCTTTGACGACAAGGTCGTGTACAACGGCATCGAGAAGTACAAGATCAACTGGCTGACCTGCTACAAGCTGCGGCCTTATACCCACGAATATTGGTCCAGTTGCCTCACGTGCGCCACCGTCTGCCCGTTTACTAAGCCTAATGTCTGGTGGCGAAGCCTCACGGTGAAAGCCCTCCATGCTTGCCCGATACCGGCCCGTCCGGCGCTGGTGCATGCGCTCAAGGCTATTGACGACCGCTTCTGGGGCGTGGTGCGGCAGAAGCGGGTTCGCTGGATGGGGTACGACTCTGGCGTCAAGCCCGGCGAGCAAGCCTGCACAGTGGCAGGCTGCACGGCCGACCACGAGGCGCAAGGCACCGGGACGACCCAGTTTATCGGCGAGATCGGCTTCTACGCACCGCTCAAAGAGAACACGAACCGCTTCGTTAAGCGGGGTTAATAGCGTTCTGCGCTTTTCCCTGACGGGTGTAGCTTCGCTATGTGGCGCAGCTGGAGTAAGCGTTTCGGGCAGTGCTGATTTTCCGCTCCCCCCAGGGTTTGTATCCCTGGCAGGACCAAACACGTACACATCTCATTTGTGGCAAATCTAACTGGGGTCTACCCTTGACAGGGACAGCTTTAGAGGCGATATTTCGGGCCGGCTAGTTGCCGGTCTCGTCCTACCCTCCTCTCTTGGACCTAACACGGCGTAAGTGAGCGCTGCTCTAGCGCTGGCTCGGAGGTGATGGAACATCCATCTAACCGAATGCTCGAGGTAGTGGCTAACCCAATAAGCCGCCTCGTAGCCATCGGGCGCGAATATCTGCCGACTGGCGGGTCGCTTCCGTTGGACGCCTGGAAGCGACGGCACCACGGTATTTCCGTTTTGCTCTGGCTTCACCCTCCTGCCATTGTCCTGTTCGGGCTTTACATGGGCTATTCCCTCCTCCACAGCGTCGAGGAGGCCAGCGCAGTCCTTGTCTTGGCCGCGCTTGCCAGCTCGAGCAGGCTTCATCCCCGGTTGAGGTCGACACTCGCGAGCATTGGTCTGCTCGCGGCGTCGGGCATCCTTGTGCACCTTTCCGGTGGATTTATTGAGTTTCACTTCCATTTCTTTGTGATGGTGGCTGTCGTGGCTCTCTACCAGGACTGGATCCCGTTTCTGCTCGCCATCGCCTTCGTATTGGTGGAGCACGGCGTCGTAGGGGCCCTTGATCCGTTTTCGGTCTACAACCACACTGATGGCATCGAGCATCCTTGGAAGTGGGCCGCCATTCACGCCATGTTCATATCGGGTGCGTGTGCAGCCGCGATCGTGACCTGGCGGCTCAACGAAGACGCGCGACGCCGAGAAACAGAGGCGACTCGCGAAGCAGCTGCTCGAGCCGATGCGCTGGCGGCGTCGGAGCTCGAAGTTCGTCAGCTGAATACAGATCTCGAGCGGCGCGTGATGGAACGCACATCGGAGCTAGCGGTGGCCAATAAAGAGCTCGAGGCATTCGCCTATTCCGTCTCGCATGATCTCCGGGCACCACTGCGGGCTATAGACGGATTCGCACAAGTCGTCGCTGACGAGGCCAAGGACGACTTGGATGCGGCCTCGTTGGGCTACCTCGCGCGGATCCGAGCTTCGAGCTCGCGTATGAGTGAGCTTATCGATGACTTGCTCAACCTTTCCCGGTTGGCTCGTGTGCCCCTGCACCGCCAACTGGTCGATCTGAGCGCCGTGGCTGCCGAGATTGGGGCTGATCTGAGGGAGAACCAGGACGGCCGCCAGGTGTCCTGGACGATTGAGCCGGGCGTAAAAGTGGATGGAGATGCCGGCTTGCTGCGAATCGTCATGCGGAATTTGCTCGAGAACGCTTGGAAGTTTACCGCGAGAAAGCCGCAGGCGGAAATCCAGTTTGGGACTCAGTCGGCCGACGGCCGGGATGTCTACTTCGTGCAGGACAATGGGGCCGGTTTCGACATGGCGTATGCCGACCACCTATTTGCTGCTTTCAGCAGACTGCATGGAGCAGATGAGTTTCCGGGGACCGGGATCGGCCTGGCCACAGTCCAGAGGGTGGTCGAGCGCCACTCAGGTACTATCTGGGCCGAGGCAGCGGTGGATCAGGGCGCCACGTTCTATTTCACATTGAGCCCTCCGGGGGGCGGTGGCCAGTCTGGGGGGTGACCATGGAAGACGCGTACAACTACCCGGACTTCCGGCGCCCCGACCCTGGTGATCCGGCCGCGGCCCTCGAGCACATCGACATTCAGCCCGAGCTTCGGGTGGGCAAGGTCGCTCCCGACTTCGACTTGCAATCCATCGATGGTGGCCGTATTCGCCTCAGCCAAATACTGCGAGAGCGGCACGCGGTGCTGGTATTCGGCTCCATCACCAGCCCGGTCACGGCGACCAACCTGCCGGAGCTGAATCGCCTCTGGGAGTATTTCCAGTGGCGGCCCGTCCAGTTTCTGTTCATCTACGTGCGTGAGCCGCATCCGGGCCAGCGGTATCCGCACCACGCTTCGATGGAGCAAAAGCTGGCGGCGGCCAAAAAGCTGCAGGAGCTACAGCAGATCCGCTTCCCAGTGCTGGTCGACGAATTGGATGGCCGAGTGCACCGAGCTTACGGCGCGCGCCCGAATCCGATCTTCGTCGTAAACCGAAATGGCCGGCTCGTGTATCGGTCCGGCCACGCGGAGCCGGCGCCCTTGCGCGATTATCTGGAGCATCTGCTCCTGTGGGACCAGGTGCAGGCGCAGGGATTGCCGACCCATAACGTGTACGTCGAGCAGATCCGCTTCATGATCCCGGATGGGCCGCTCCACAAGGAGGTCGTCAAGCGCGCAGGCCCCAAAGCCGTGCGCGAGATGCAGGCCGCCTTCGGCGAGCACAGCCATCTGACCTAGCGCCAAGATTCCTTCCCCCTTGGCGGGGGAGGGTGAGGGAGAGCGGGAACCTCCGGTATACTCGGCGAGGAATGCCAGTCTACGAGTACCGCTGTAATGCCTGTCGGGCGCGAGTCTCGGTCTTCGTGCGCTCGATTAATTCTGACGTAAACGCTGTTTGCGATCGGTGCGGGAGTGCTGACTTGAACCGCCTGGTATCGCGAGTGGCAGTAATCCACGCACCTGTGGATGGAGCCAGCCTAAACAAGAATGAGCTGCTAGATGGCGTCGATTATTCCGATCCGGCGTCGATGGCTAACTTTTTCCGTCGCATGGGCGACACCTTCCATGACGAGCAGAACGAGCACATGGACGAGATCATCGGCCGCCTCGACCACGGCGAACCAGTCGAAAAGGCCCTCGACCTGCACACCCACGTGCACGATGACGGAGGTTCAACCACGACGGAAGACTGAGCGGGTAGCCCCACAATTGCCAGCTTAGAGAGAGGGCTCCGACGCTTGTCGGAGCCCTCTTTGCTTGGTCGGTTGACGAAACGCCCTCGGGACTCGCCCCGGCGTGAACGCCAGGCCATTGGTCGCCGAGAACGGCTCCAGGTCCTGCCTGGCTGCCTGGTTACTTCGCGGCCACAGGCTGCTTCACCTTGGCGAACCCAGGGAAGACGCGCGCCGGATTTGTGTTGATGATCTTGATCTTGTCCGCTTCCGACAGGGAGGACAGAACATCGAGCACCGGCAGCAGGTTATCGGACGTCGTGCCCAGGCCTGCATTGCTCGGGTGGTCGCCTTCCTTACGGACCGCGCCGCCGGAGCCGGGGGCCTCTGTTCCAAAGCAGATGTTTTCGACGCCCCACTGCTTGATCGTCAGCTCGAGGTAGTCCTGGTCGTAGACGCACGTGTCAAAGAAGAGGTTGTTCTTGATGTCGGCGCCGCGGGGGATGCGGTGATTCGAGGAGTTGACAAAGCGGTCCAACGCGCCGCCACCATGGGCGATGCAGATGCGCAGGTTGGGGAACCGCTTGAACTGATCGCCATAAGCCAGGATGCGGCTGGCCAGGAACGTCTCCACCACGAAGCCGATCTGGTAGTTGCCTGGGATGTGGCTGATGCGCGGGTCCAGGCAGTTGGTGCCGTGGATGAACACGGGCACGTCGAACTCCTGGCATTTCGCGTAGATCGGATCCCAGTAGCTGGTGTTCATGCCGGGCGAGTCGTGGCGACCGGCAGGATCGGGGCTCAAATAGGCGGCGACGAACCCGTACTCCTTGACGTTCTTCTCGAACTCGGGGACGCAGTTACTGAGGTCGGGCGCCTCGGCGATCTGAGGCAGGATGCTAGCTCCCAGAAACTTGTCCGGGAAGTTGACGCACTGCTTGTGGATGGTGTCGTTGCTGAACTCGCACCAACGCGGAAGCAGATGGCGGGGCATCCAGCCCATCATGGTGAAGGGCCGGGGACCAATTACCTGCACGTCGATGTTGCGCTCGGTCATGTAATCCACGTGGCGTTGGTTCTCGGTCATGAAGGCTTCGTCGCTTAGAGGATTCGGGCCGCGGCCACCCATGGGTCCGCCGCCACCGTAGCCCATGTCACCGCCTCGTAGCGGGCTGGGTCCGACATAGCCCGAAGTCAATCCGCCGACGATCCAGTTGCGCGCGGCCGCGGGGGCTGAGACGTGGCCATGGACATCGAGAACCGGGGTCCCTTTGAACATCCGTCGTCCTCCCATGCTTGGAATGCGGCCAGCGAGGCGCTGCCAGATGGTCGGGTGGGGATACTCGTACAGTGCCTGCGTGGCAATGGCCCGATTATAGCCGCTTGCACCGCGCGATGAGCGAGAGCATGCTTCAGGTCAACGGAGAAAACGCCATGTGTGGACGATTTGGGGAAGAAGAGGAATACGTCGCACTGGCACACCGCTACCGGGCGGTGATGCGGGTGGTGGATCCAGGCCCTCGCTTCAACGTGGCCCCCACCCAGCCCGTAGCAGTGATCGTGGAGCACGAAGGCGAGCGCAGCCTTACTCACCACCGCTGGGGCCTGGTGCCGTTCTTTGCGAAGGACCTCAAGATCGGTGCCCGCATGATCAACGCGCGTGCCGAGACTCTGATGACCCAGGCTGCGTTCAAAGATTCATTCGTTGGGCGTCGATGTATCGTGCCCGCGACTCGGTTTTATGAGTGGCGAACCATAGGGAAGACCAAGATCCCATTCTCCATCCTGCGCAACGATCACGCCCCCATGCACTTTGCCGGGCTGTGGGCTTCCTGGCGCGACCGTGCCAGCGGCGAGCGGGTTCTGTCCTGCTCGATCGTGACGACCGAGCCCAACGAGCTCATGCGCCAGTTGCACGATCGGATGCCGGTGATCCTGGACGATGAAGCCGTGGCCCAGTGGCTGGATCCATCGTTCCAGGATATAGAGGCTCTCCAGCGACTCCTGGTTCCTTACCCCGATAACGATGACCTCTTCATGTATCGCGTGTCACCGCTGGTGAACAACGCCAACAACGAAGGGCCGGAGCTAGTCGAACCGTCGAACTAAGACCGCGGAGCTCATGTCAGGCCGGCGTTCGGCGCGAGGATCAGGCGAGGCGGCGGATGCGGGGGAAGCGAGCGGCGACCACGAGAGTCGTTGCGATGACCAGCACACCGCCGAGGGCGAGCGCGAGCGGCGCACCGAAGCTCTGGGCGACTGTGCCGGAGAGAGCGCCGCCGGCAGGAATGAGGCTGAAGGTGAGGCCCCAGATACTCATCACGCGGCCACGAAGCTGGTTCGGAATGCTGAGCTGTAGCACAGTGGTCGTGGTGGTCATATAGAGCTGGTTGGCGACTCCCGCGCAGAACAGCAGGGCACAGACCAGCAGATACCAGGGCGAGAAGGACACCGAAATGAGCAGCGCGCCGAAAATCACGGCGCCGATGAGCGCCTGACGTCCCTTGCCGCCGCGTCGCGCGAGCTGAGCAGCTGCGAGAGCGCCGAACAGACCGCCCACCCCGGAGGCGGTCTGCATGAACCCGTAGCCTTCTGATCCCACGTGCAGAACTTCCCGCGCCAGGACGGGGAGCAATACGACGTAGGACAAGCCAAACAGGCTGTTGACGAACGTCATGCCGATCAAGCCGTAGATGAGCTGATCACTGCGCACAAACTGCACGCCCTCCAGTACATCCTGCATCCAGCTGTGCTGGTCTCTGCCACGGGGGATCGCATCCACCCTCAACAATCGGTACATGGCGGTGGCGAGCAGCGCAAAGACCGCCACCACAAAAAAGGTGGGGCCGATTCCCATGAACGCGATCAGTAGGCCCGCCAGCGCTGGTGCGACCGGGCGCGGCACTTGAAAGGCGAGCGACGCCATCGCGACGGCGTTGGCCAGGTCCTCCCGGGGCACGGTGTAAGGAAGCATGCCGTGGCGAGCGGGCTGGTCCATCACCCGCAGACAGCCGAGCAGGAACGCTGCCACCACGACCATCCAGGCCTGGACCAGCTGGGTGACCACGAGCGCACCGACGGCCGTGTAGATGAGGGCGGCGATGGCGAAGATCGAAGCGAGCAGCTTGCGTCGATCCATTCGATCGGCGGCCGTTCCGGCGACCAGAGCGAACGCCAGGGTGGGCATCGCCTGCATGAGGTTCATGAGACCCAGCACGAACGGAGAGCCGGTCAGGTCCAGCACGAGCCAGGCCAGGCCGACAAACTCCATGGATTGGGCAGAGACGCTGGCGAGCTGACCCAGCCAGAAGAAGCGGAAGTTGCGGTGGCCGAGCGCCGAGAACGCCTCGAAGCGGCCCGGCGGGCGGCGCGGTGCAGTGAGGACATCGGCTGTGGCGGAGGGTGAGGGTAGTGCCAACGAGAGAGGCTCCAAGGCGCTTGGTCGGAGGTTAGTCGGATTATGGCAAAGTCAGGCGTTCCGCAGGCGTAGACGACTGCGCTCAGCCGCTTCGATGACCCGATCCCGACCAACTCTACCTTGGACCGGCTCTCTCAGCTAAAAGCTTGTGGCGATTGCCAGCCGACTATACACGCGCGTCAGCTGGCGGCTGCCTGCTTCGCCAGGTGCACCCGAAGCGCACCGTGTTGCA
>DASXTD010000636.1:0-2944 GCA_036505655.1 Chloroflexota bacterium | reverse complement strand
CGGCCGCGGGCCCTGCCCGCCTCTATAATTTCATGAAGGGTGGTGGGCGAGAACTAGTGCGAGTTGGAGATCTGGGCGAATTCGGTTTGATTAAGCGGCTCGACGCCATCGTTCGGGAATCGTCCAATCCGCGCCTGCTGTTTGGGATTGGCGATGACGCTGCTGCCTGGGAGCCCGAGCCCGGCACGGTCACCGTTGCCACTACCGACTGCCTCATCGAAGGAGTGCACTTCGATCTGGCGACTACCTCTTGGACCGATCTGGGTTGGAAGGCTCTGGCCGAAAACTTGAGTGACGTGGCCGCCATGGGTTGCCGACCCCGTTATGCGCTGATCGGGCTAGCCCTCCCCAACGATCGCCTGCTGGAAGACGCTGAAGCGCTCTACCGAGGGTTCGCTCAATGCGGTGCAGAGTACAACTGCTCGATCGTCGGTGGAGACACGGTGGCCTCGCCGATCGTATCCCTTCACGTGACCGTTGTGGGTGAGTCGTTGCCGAGCGTGGACGAGCCCCGGCTCCTGAAACGATCCAGCGCCCAGCCCGGGGATTCAGTTGCTGTGACCGGGCCTCTGGGAGGTTCGGCGGCTGGGCTGCGGCTCCTGCAACGCGGTCCGGGCCGTGAAGCGCGACGGGCGCCTGACGAGGCCCTCATCGAAAGTCATCTGCGCCCGCGGCCGCGAGTTATTGTAGGTCTGGCCCTGGTTGAGGCAGGCATTCGCTGCGCGATCGACGTCAGCGATGGACTCCTGGCCGACCTCGGCCACATCTGCGAGCGGAGCTATGTGAACGCCGAAATCGATCTGGCCCGAATTCCAATCGATCCGGCCGTGGTGGCTGAGTTCCGCTCAGAAGCGACGGACTTCGCGTTGAGCGGTGGGGAAGATTACGAATTGATCGCTGTCGGTCCTGAAGCTTGCCTCGAGCAGGCCAGTACCACGCTTTCAGAACTGGGGGAACCAGCCCTGATCATCATTGGCACCATCGTCTCCTCGGACGACCACGGGACCGTCCAGATTCGAAACGCCGATGGCCAGCCGCTAAAGCTGGGAAGAGCCGGTTACGAGCACTTCGCGATAGCCAAACCATGACACAACCCATTTCGATTGAGACCCACAGCGAAGACGAGACTCGCCATCTCGGTGCCGAGATCGGCCGTGTAGCTCAGCCAGGCGACATCCTGTTGCTGTTGGGCTCGTATGGCGCAGGCAAGACGACCCTGGTGCAGGGGATCGCCCAGGGCCTGGGCATCGAGGGGCCGGTCACCAGCCCGTCCTTCGTGCTGGCCAATGAGTACCGCGGGCGGATTCCGCTGTACCATATCGACCTGTGGCGCGTGTCCGAGATGGATGGCGTGACGTTTGGGGCGCTCGCCGAGTACTTTGGGGGCGACGGTATCTGCGCTGTTGAGTGGCCGGCCAGCCTGCCTGCTAGTCTCGTGGACGGCGCCATGGTGATCAAGCTGGCGGTGGTCGAGGACCAGATCCGTCGCTTTACCACCAGCGGGTTAGAGCCGCGCGTCGCCCAGGTGTTCGAGAGGTGTGCTCCGCACCTGGTCAGCGCTCCACAAAGGCACAAGTAACTTATGGCGGTGATCCTGGCGATCGATACCTCCGGCAGCACGGTCAGTGTGGCCGTCCACGACCGGCAGGTCTTGGGCGAAATCACCTGGGCGGCTGGCCGCCGGCACTCGCAGCACCTATTGCGGGCGATCGATGGCGCCCTGGAGCTGGCCGGCGTGCGCAAGGCCGATCTGACCGCGGTGGCAGTCGCCTCCGGGCCCGGCTCCTACTCAGGGCTTCGGGTAGGCGCCACTACGGCGATGGGCCTGGGGCTCGGCCTCGGTATCGGCGTGGTCCAGGTCCCGACACTGGACGCGTTGGCTCGCTCGCTCGAACCCGTCGAGCAGCCGGTGCGGCCAGTGATCCTGGTCGGTCGTGGTCACTTCGCCAGCGTGCGGTTCGATGCGTCGCATGGCCGTTGGACTCAGTCTGGGGACATCATTAATACGGATCTGGAAGAGACCTGTCGGCGGGCTTCAGACGAGTGTGCCATGCTGATCCTGGATGGCGAGCCGAGTCTGCGTGCCCAGGCAGCCGAGTTGCTGCGAGGATCCGCTACGCTGGCGACCGCGGCACTGAGCTGCGCGCGCGCGAGCCTGGTCGCCGAGATCGCCACTGAGCGCCTAGCGGCTGGGGCGATTCCATCAGCGATCACGAATGAGCTGGTGTACGTGGGATGAGCGGCCTCAGCGGAGCGCTATCGGGCCTCAACGCCAGGCTTGTAGCTGAGTGGCGGCCGTTCAAACCATGACGGTAACTTCGCTGGCCTCGGCCGCGACCTCCAACTCCCCGCTGCTGCGCTACGTCGTGGAGCCGATGGGCGTCCATCATATCCCCGCGGTTACGACCATCGAGCAGCTTTCGTTCTCCACCACCTGGCCACCTTCTGCGTATCGCCGCGAGATCGAGCGCAACCAGCTCGCCCAGTACATCGTGGCCAAGCGTACGCCTCTGGCAGGGGCGCCCCGTCGAGAGCCGCGCTTCCCTATCGCCCAGCCCGAGCCCCCCGCCGAGAACCCAAACCTCTTGGCGCGCGTAGCTAGCTACTTCCGAGCCGACCCGCCCGCGTTCAGTCCCACTGAAGCGCAGGAGCTCGAGACCGTGGTTGGTTTCGCCGGCCTGTGGCTCATGGTGGATGTCGCCCACATCACGACCATCGCCGTGGATCCGCCGTATCGAGGCGAGGGCGTGGGAGAGCTCCTCTTCGTCGCACTGCTCGACCATGCGATGTCCGTCGATGCGGACGAGGCGACGCTCGAATGTCGCGTATCCAACTACGTTGCCCAACGCCTCTACCGCAAATACACGTTCCGCGGCATGGGTATCCGACGGCACTACTACAGCGACGACGGCGAAGACGCGCTCATCATGACGTCCGAATCGTT
>DASXTD010000635.1:0-4495 GCA_036505655.1 Chloroflexota bacterium | reverse complement strand
GCGCACGGGACGAACAAGCAGGCTATGAGCGACGCGGTGTACGGGGGCCAGGCAGTCTTTGCCGACACTCCAGTCTGGTCAGGCTCGGCCTGGGGCGACGCCGTGGATGACTCGATCCCTACCTATCCCTTCGATCCGCGGGCCGCCGCGAGCCTGATGGACCAAGCGGGCATGAGTAAGGGCTCAGATGGCTTCTTCCGAGGGCCAGAGGGCCGGATCTCCCTGGAGATCGCGACCGTCACGTCGCCGGCCAGTGTGTCGGAGCTTGTCGTCATGGCGGACGGTCTGCGAACGGCCGGCTTTGAGGTTCAGCAGAAGGTGATCCCGGCGGCCCAGGCGCAGGACAACCAGGTCCGCGCGACGTACGCCACGATGTTCACGAGCACCACCAACTCGGGCGAGTCGGCGATGGGAAACCTGGCCACGGCCCAAATTCCATCCGCGGCCACCCGCTGGCTAGGCGGTAATCGCGGCGCCTGGTCGTCCTCAGAGTTCGACCGCCTGTTCAATACCTTCAATACCACGTTGGACCGATCCGAGCGCGTTCGCCTCATGCGGCAAATGCTTCGACTATACGCCGACGACCTGCCTCTGATTTCGCTTTTCTTCCGCGGCTCGGCGTTCGCCCATGTCGCCGAGCTTACTGGCCCAGGACCGTGCGCCCCGGAGACGAACCCGGCCTGGAACATTCACGAATGGGAGTTCAAATAGCCCATAGTGGAGGCCCCATCATGAGTCGAAGCTCGGCCGCATGCGTTGCGCTCATGCTGATACTGTTCGCTTCGGCGTGCGCGCCTGCGAGCTCGCAGCCGCCATCAGCCACTGGGAGTCAGCCGGCCCAGCCCAGAAAGCAAATCGTCGCCGCCTTGTTCGCGAACCCGGCTGGATTCCAGGACACCCTCGTTAACGTCAGCTCGGCGAACGAGCCGGGGATGGTCGAGCTATTTACCATGGTCAACGCGGCCTTCAGCTATGCCGATAACGACAACGTGCGTTACCCCTGGCTCGCAGAAGCAGTGCCCACGATAGAAAACGGTCTCTGGCGAGTGTTTCCTGATGGCCGGATGGAGACGACCTGGCACCTCAGACCAGGAATCAAGTGGCATGACGGCACGGCAATGACCGCGGATGATCTGCGCTTCACGTTCGATATGTACCGCGACCGAGAGATCGGACTGGCGCAGGTGGCAATGGTCGGCCTGATCAGTCAGGTCGATGCGCCAGACCCACAGACTGTGGTCGTCACGTGGCCCAAGATAAACATCGATGCTGATAGTCTCTTCAGCTACAACAACACGATGTGGCCGCTGCCCAGGCACATCCTCGAGCAACCGCTCCGAGAGAACAAGGACGGGTTCCTGGGCTTGCCCTACTGGCGGGATGCGTTCATTGGCACCGGTCCGTTCAAGATGACAGATTGGGCGGAGGGCAGCCACGCTTTGCTGGTTGCCAACGACGAGTATGTGCTGGGGCGACCCCGCATCGGCCAGATCGAGGTGCGATTTTTCAGCGATAAGGGTGCTCTCAAGGCGGGTCTCATAGCCGGTGCAGTCCAGGTACCCATTGGGAGGGGCCTCAACGTTGAAGACGCCCTCCAACTCCGCGATATTACCCCAGATGTGGCAGTCAGCCTGGGCGTTGCCCTGGCCGGTGTTCTGCCCATCTATCCACAGTTCATCAACCCGGATCCCCCAATCGTGGCGAACACTCAATTTCGACGCGCGCTGCTCATGGCCATCGACCGTCAGGAAATGGCGGACACGATCAACAGCGGGGTGGGGCCAGTCGCACATTCCTGGGTGCAGGCCGACCGGCCCGAGGCCAAAGCCGTGGAGGGGAGCATCGTTCGTTATCCATATGATCCGCGTTCGGCGGCACAGATGATCGAGGCCCTGGGCTACACGAAGGGTCCGGATGGGATCTTCCGGGGGGTTGACGGGGCGAAACTATCCGTCCAGCTGGCGGCGCACGAGCAGAACTCTGTCCACCTACCTTCGACGCTCGCAGTTGCAAAGTACTGGCAACAGATTGGCGTCGACGTTCAGCTGGACGTCCAACCCGCCGTCCGAGCGACCGACACGCAGTGGCGCGCGCTCTTCCCGGCCTTCATGTTGCTGGGCAGGTCGATCATCGGGACGCCCGATGGGTTCTTCAACCGGAGCGCCATCGCAACCTCCGAAAACAACTTTCGCGGAGCCAATGCTGCGCGCTACGGATCCGCCGAGCTCGACGCGCTGATCGATCGGTATACGACGACGATATCGTTCGCTGACCGGATGAAGGTGCTGGGCGACATCGTCCATCAGCAGACCGACCAGGTCCAGCTGCTGCCACTGTTCTTTAAGGGAGGCGGGTACGTGCTGGGCTCCGTTCGCATGAAGAATGTGCTGGGCGGGCCGGTGTACAACGCCCATCTCTGGGATCTGGATTAGCCGTTTTGGAGAGAGCAAGGCTATCTCAAGTAGCCACTTTTCTGGGGGACGAATGCCCCATCTGACGGTATGTCGGACTGTTTCGGGTGTAATATCGGGCCCAAAGAGAATTGGCCCAATAAGAGTTAAAAGACATCCGTTACGGGAGGGCTGAACATGGCACGCGACTACAAAGTCATCTCTAGCGATTCACATCTCGAGATTAATCCGGATAACTGGGCGCCTCATGTGCCAGCAAAATGGCGCGACCGGGCGCCGCGCTGCATCCAGCTTCCGAACGGAGCAGACGCCGTCCTGATGGAGAACCGGCCGCTGCACCGGGTACAAACGACCAAGTTCGCCGGTGTGCTGTCTGACAACAAAGCTCCAAGTTTCGCTACAAACCCAGGATGGGGAGGGCCCGAGCAGCGCGTCCGCGAGGAGGACCAGGACGGGATTGACGCGGAGATCCTGTTCACCCATCCGATGTATCCGGACTTCTGGCGCGCCATTCCGGACGACGACGTCTACGCGGCCATGATCCACGCCTACAACGAGTATCTGGCCGAGGACTACTGCTCCGTCGCGCCAGACCGCCTGGTGGCCATGGGCGTGATCCCGCCGACCAACCTGGATGACGCGGTGGCTGAGCTCGAATACTGCGCGAAGGCTGGTCTGAAGGGCGTGGCCCTGTATCGTTTCCCCAACGGATCGGGCGCGCCCCTCCCGGAAGACGACCGATTCTGGTCGACGGCCAGGGACCTCAGCATGCCAATCACGGCGCATACGGCCAACGGTTCAACCCGCTTCACGCGTCAAGGGTCCGTCTTCCCCTATCCGAAGGGACCTCATGGCAATCGGGGTGACCGCGATCCGCTGAACACGGAACTGTTCCGATTCTGCGGCGACATTGCGTTTGCGCCGGTCCAGCTGGCTTTCGCCGGCGTGTACGACCGCTTCCCCGACCTGGAGTTCTTCTGGGGGGAGACGCAGATTGGTTGGATGTCGTACGCGTTGTGGCAGATTGACGATCACTATGCACGGTACGGGAAGATGTTCAACGAGCAGCATGGACTGCCTCTGCTAGAGCGGCGCCCGAGCGAATATCTGAAGGGCCAAAATCTCTGGGGGTTCCTGGTCGACGCGCTGGGGGTCCAGCAGCGGGACGCGATAGGGGTCGACAAGATCATGTGGGGGAGCGACTTCCCTCATTCCGCGACTGACTGGCCGAACTCAAGCCGATCGATCGAGCAGAATTTCGTGGGCGTGCCAGAAGACGAGAAGCACATGATGCTGGCGGGCAACGCTGCCCGCTTCTTCCACCTGGGATAAGCGAGTGATCGGCGGCCCAGGGAGAAGAGCGGCGCTCTTGTCCCTGGTACTGGTATGCCTCGGTGCGGCTTGCGCTTCACCTCACGGCCCGGCTAACTCGGGGGGCTCCGTCGGCGGGCAGTCACAGGCCTCGCGCACGCTGGTCGTCGCGGTGCAAACGGAACCGAAGATACTGTCCGGGCGGCACATTGCTCAGGGGGGCGTGTCCCAGCAGTTCCCCAAGCGGATATTCAATGCTGATCTGGCCCTGCTGGACGACCAGTCGAACGCTCTGCCCTATCTAGCAGAGGCGCTGCCCGAGCTGAACACCGACAGCTGGAAGGTCTTTCCAGATGGGCGGATGGACTCGACCTACCGACTGCGGCCCAACCTGGTTTGGCACGACGGGACGCCCCACACCGCGGACGACTATGTGTTCTCCTGGCAGGTCTTCTCCCACCCAGATCTCGGGAGCGCGAACACGCTGCCCATCAAGGCCATGGCAAAGGTGGAGGCGCTCGACAGTCGTACGCTCGTCATTCACTGGACCGAGCCGAATGCTGTGGCTCGCGGCCTCCAGAGCCTGGGTTCCAGCGGCGGGACCAACGGCTTGCCACCCCTGCCGCGCTTCGTTCTGGGGCCCGCGCTTGCATCGAGCAATCTCGACGCATTTATCAATCATTCCTATTGGACGCAGGACTATGTAGGGCTCGGGCCATACCGCCTCGACCGTTGGGAACCGGGCGCTTTCATCGAGGCCTCCGCCTTCGACC
>DASXTD010000634.1:0-8350 GCA_036505655.1 Chloroflexota bacterium | reverse complement strand
CGATGGATGTTGCCGTCCAGCGGCGCGAGCTCGGGCACTTCGCCCTGAGCCGGAAGCTCGATCAAATCATCGTTGGTCAGGCGCCCGAGCATGGCGTTCTGCTTGGTGATCTTGATGCCGGTTTCGCTATCGCGGACGCTCATGGTGCCGGTGTGGGAGCTGACCAGGCCGGTGAGATAGAGGTCGCGTCCAACCGCCTGGAAGAGCTCGAGCCGTGGATCTACCGCGGGTGTCTTGGGGGGAGCCTTCTGTCTTGACATGGAGTTCCTATCGCCAAAGTTGGGCCGAGTTATGCGACTGGGAGGAGAGTAAGCCAGATTCTGTTGGTGGCGACCATCTGTCTGTCCGGCGCTTGCGCGTCGAACTCCGCGGATCGCGGATGCCCCGTACCCTGGCCTCGGCGAGCAGCGTCAACGGCCATGCTTCGGGTTGCAGCGGGGGGGATTACCCTTTTCACTCCCGCTCGAGAGCGGGCCTTGGTCTCTGTGGCTCTAACCACCGGTTACCCGGCCCCGGTTTACACCGGGCACCCTGCTCTGCGCTGTCTGGACTTTCCTCTCCGGAGGTTCCGGAGCGGCCGCCCTTCCTCCCCCGTCGCTGCGCATTATACCACCAGCCAGGGGCTGGACCCGTAGGGGCAAGGAGCTTGATACTCCGCTCAGGATTGGGCAGCCCACGAGGATGGGAGGAACGCCCTCACCCTACCCTCTCCCAGGGGGCGAGGGAATTTTGAAGGAGGGGCGATGTCGACGAATCTGGGAACGAACTTGCCGACGGCCGCACAGGCGTTGCTTTCGGGTGACAACCTGGACCAGAAGGCCGGCACGGGATTCTTGCTGGTGTCGCAGCAGGAGGACGGGTTTCCGCACGCGATGGTCCTTTCGCCCGGCGAGGTGCTGGCGAGCGATTCCTCGACACTGAGGTTCGCACTATTCGCGCAGTCTTCGACCTCGCGCAACATGCAGGCGCGGCCCGCGGCGATGATGTGCTTCGCGTGCGATGGCGCCGCTTATTACGTCAAGTGCGAGGCGCGTTTCCTGCCCTCGGCGGCCGGGGTACCCGAGGGGCTGGCCCTATTCGTGGCGCCGATCAAGACGGTGCTGGAGGATCGCGAGCCCTCGGCGGTGGTGACGTCGGGGTTCCATTTCACGGACAAGCGGACGCCGGAGGAGATTCGTGCGCAGTGGGATGCGTCCATTGCTGCGATGAGAGGGGCAAAGGCAGGCTGAGCCTGCAGGCATAGGGGCAATCAACTTGAGCGTCCCTTCAGGTTGGTTAGCCCAGCAGGTTGGAGGGACGCCCTCACCCCACCCTCTCCCGCTGCGGCAGGAGAGGAGAGGCAGTTCGACATCCGCGACGCCGACTTCGGGATCAGCTCACCCCACCCTCTCCCGCTGCGGCAGGAGAGGAGAGAGCACGCCTTGTCACAACCATGGTTGCAGAGACGCGCGGTTGGCTGGTATATGAACCCATGCAGGGATTGCCGAAAACGTAAATCGACCAGGCGCACAGGCGCCCCGAGTATTCGGGGCGCCTGATTGTTATAAGGGGGTCCGCGATGCTGTCCATCGAGGAGAAATTCGGGCGTGAGGGACTCACGTTTGATGACGTCGTCCTGATACCGGCCCATTCCAGCGTCTTGCCCTCGGAGGTCAGCACCCGCACGCGCCTGACCCAGGACATCAGCCTGCACATCCCGATCATCTCGGCGGCTATGGACACCGTCACCGAGGCCCGCATGGCGATCGCGCTGGCGCGAGAAGGCGGCATTGGCATCCTGCATCGCAATCTCTCGATCGAAGCGCAGGCCCGCGAAGTCGACACCGTCAAGCGCAGCCAGTCCGGCATGATCGTGGACCCCATCACGCTGGGACCCGAGCAGCGCTTGTCCGACGCCGTCGCCCTCATGGACCGCTACCACATCAGCGGCGTGCCGATCACCAAAGACGGCAAGCTGGTGGGCATCCTGACCAACCGTGACATTCGCTTCCGCACCGACCTGGATGAGCCGATCGGCAACCTCATGACGCACGAGGGCCTGGTCACCGTGCCCCTGGGGACGACGCTGGAGGAGGCCAAGGAAATCTTGCATCGGCATCGAATCGAGAAGCTGCCAGTAGTCGATGAGGAAGGCCGTCTGCGGGGCCTGATCACCGTCAAGGACATCCAGAAGCAGATCCAGTACCCCGACGCGACGGTTGACGCGCGTGGGCGCCTGCGAGTCGGAGCCGCGGTCGGCATCGGCAGCGACGCCTTGGAGCGGGCGCAGGAGCTGGCTCACGCGGGCGCCGACGTGCTGGTGGTGGACACCGCGCATGCGCAATCCACGAACGTCCTGGACACGGTGCGAATGTTGAAGCGGCGATCGTCGGTTCCGATCGTGGCGGGCAACATCGTCACCTCAGAGGCGACCGACGAGCTCATCGAGGCCGGCGCCGATGCGGTCAAAGTTGGGATCGGCCCCGGATCGATCTGCACCACCCGAATGGTGGCGGGCGTCGGCGTTCCTCAGCTCACCGCCATCGACGACTGCGCGCGGGCTGCGGCTCGGAGCGGCGTTCCGGTTATCGCGGACGGCGGCATTCGCTCCTCCGGTGATCTCGCCAAGGCCATCGCCGGCGGCGCCGACGCGGTGATGCTCGGCAGCCTCCTGGCCGGCGTAGATGAGAGCCCCGGCGAGATCGTCCTCCGCCAGGGTGAGCGCTTCAAGGAGTATCGTGGCATGGGCTCGATGGGCGCTATGGTGGACCGCGCTTACGCGCGCGACCGCTACTTCCAGCAGGATCTGTCGGCCTCCAAGCTCATCGCCGAGGGCGTGGAGGGACAGGTGCCCTACATGGGCGGCCTGGCCAACCTGGTCTACCAGCTCGTCGGGGGACTTCAGTCGGCGATGGGGTACATGGGCGCCCCAACGATTGATGACCTGAGAGACAATGCGCGCTTCATGCGAGTGACCGCGGCGGCGCTGGAGGAGAACCATCCGCACGATGTGATCGTCACGAAGCAGCCGCCCAACTATTGGGGCCGGCGAGGCGGGATGGGAGACTTTTGAGCGAAGAAGAAGAAGAGGAAGAGTACGAATTCGGGCCGGTACTCTCGATCGAGTTCACGTTGCGCTCGGGAGAGACGGTGTCCGTCCGGGATAGCCTGGACGAGCGTGCCGACGAAATGGCGGTGCGGCGCTACGCCCAGGTGCTGATTGGGCAGATGGGCACCGATACGGTCCACTCATTCGCCTACTGGTGGGGCGGCGACTTTTACGTGGATGCTGTCGCGATGCAGGAGGTGGCCGCGATCAGCGTGTCCCCAGCCGGTCCGGATGACGACGAGGAAGCCGACTGGGACGACTGGGGCGGGCAGGGCCCGCAGCCGTAGGGCTTTAAAGTGCCGCTCCCCCCGACCCCCTCCCCTGCGGGGGAGGGGGAGTAAATAAATGTTCTGGGGGGCTTCGCCCCCAACCCCCCGACGGCGAGGTCTAAAGTCTTCTAGCTGTCTTTGAACGGAGCGATAGGTGCTCGGCAAAAAATGACCGCTGACGGGGTGGGGCTGAGCAGGCTGCGGGCCGGCGCGCCGGCGCTGATCGTGGACCAGTCGGGCAAGCATTTCTTGATCAACCTGAAGGCCGGTGCGGAGTTTCATTTCCACCAGGGGACGGTGGCGCACGACGCGATCATTGGCCAGGCGCCCGGCAGCCGGCTCGTTACGAACCTGGGCCGATCGATCTGGGTTTTCCCGCCTCGCCTGTCGGACTATGCGATGCTGATGCCCCGCAGCAGCGCGATCATGTACCCGAAGGACATCAGCTTGCTCCTGCTGTGGGGCGACATTTTCCAGGGGGCTCGGGTGCTGGAAGCAGGGGCTGGATCGGGAGCGCTCTCCCTGGCTCTCCTGCGCGCGATCGGCCCGGAGGGACGGTTGGTGACCTGCGACGTGCGAGAGGACATGTTGACCAGCGCGCGCCGCAACGTGGAGGGATTCGCGGGCAAGACTCCCAGCTGGACGCTGAAGGCTCACGATATTTACGAGGGAATTCCGGGTGGGCCGTTCGATCGCGTGGTCCTGGATGTGCCGGATCCGTCGCGCGTGGTTCCGCACCTGCTATCCGGCCTGGTTCCCGGTGGCATCGTGTGTTCGTACGTTCCGAACGTGCCGCAAGCCCAGGCCTCGGTGGAGGCGTATCGCCATTCGGGGTTTCTCATCGAGACGGAAACGTACGAGCTGATCTTGCGGCCATGGGTGTTCCGGGGGCCGGTGGCACGCCCGTCGCACTCGGTGATCAGCCACACGGGCTTTTTGACATTCGCTAGGAAGACGGCGTCGCGCCCTGATGAAGGCGTGCCCCTCTCGAATGGAGATTAGAGGGGATCCTTAGGGGGCCCCCTCACCTCTCCATTGCGATAGGGAGAGGAATGAGTGGAAGGCCCTCGGGTCTAGCTTCCGATTAGGAAGAGGGAGAAGGAACAGCTGCTGAGGTCAGCCTGAGCCGGATGACGAGGATTGCTCGGTGGGAGCGTGGACGTGGTTGATCTGCGCCCATTGAGCGAGGCGCGCCTGCAGCAGTGCCGCCTCGGCGGGCTGATCTGCGATCAGGTTGGTTTGCTCACCCGGGTCATCGGGCAGGTAGTAGAGCTCATCGTCTCCGGACACGCGATCCACAATCAGCTTGTAGCCGTCGGCCGCGACGAATGAGGTACGGCTGTCATCGGAGAGCGTGCTGATGGCATAGCGGTCGCGGCCGTCGTCAGCGCCCGTCAGCAACGGGACGATGCTCCGTCCTTGTGCCTGAGATGGAACGGGGAGACCGAGCAAGTCCAGGATGGTGGGCATGATGTCGATGTGCTGGAGAGGAACGTCGACCTGCTGCGGCTGGAATCGGTGGCGGGGGTCGACGACGATCAATGGGACCTGAGTGCCCTGCGTATACACGTCGTCGCCGTGGAGCCAGTAGTCACCGTATGGCCACGGTCCGCCGCGGTCACCGAGTGATTGGCCCTCATCTGAAGTCAGGACGATCAGGGTATTGTCGAGCAGGCCCTCGCGTCCCAGATAGCCGAGCACCTCACCGACGTAGTGGTCGGCATAGGAGACCTCGCCGGCGTACAGGTGACGGAGGTGCTGCACATCAAAGGGGTTGGGATTGAAGATGCCGGCGTGCATCTCGTAGACGAAGCCCATGCCGCCGTCGTAATGCCCCTCATAGCTTCCGTCGTCGTAGATCTGGTCGTAAGGAGCGGGCGGAGTCCATGGGTAGTGCGGATCGAAGAAGTGCACCCAGAGGACGAATGGACTCTGGCGGCGTTCCGCCAGCCAATGGAGCGCAGCGGCGGAGGTCAAATCGGCGCGGCCATCCTCGTCGCCTTCCACGCTGCGAAGACCCAGGATGGCTTCCAGATCGCCGGCCAGGCCAACCTGGTCGGTGGCGCGACGATAGAGCGCGCCGACTGTACCAAGTACGGGGTTACTGAGGGTGGCTGGCTGGTTCAAGATGTAAGCCTCGTACACGTTGAAGCCCTGATGGAGGCCCGAGAAGGCCGGTTCCATGGCCGTCCAGGGCAGGATCGCCGCGGTCGTGTAGCGGCGAGCTTCGAGCTCCTTGGCAATCGTATCGAATGAGTCGGGGAGGCGGTCGACCATGTGTAAGCGCACGCCGTTGGTGGGCGGGTAGGTGGAGGTGAGGAGCGCCGCTAATGAAGGATTGCTCTGGGGCTGCTGGGTGTAAGTGTTGCACGAGCGAGCGCCGTAGCTGGCGAGCAGATCGAGTGATGGAGTGGATATCCAGGGATTGCCACAAAAACCGAGATAGTCTGGGCGCAGGTCTTCAATACTGAGCATGACGACGTTGAGCGGCTGAACTGGTGCTGAGCTTGTCTGAGCGGCAGCCAGGCGGGCGGGCAGGTCGGCCGCGTAATCGATATCGAGAATGCTCATGTCGAGCTCAGTGGAGCTGCCTTTGGGGAGTTGTGCGTAGACTCGCGCCTCCCAGAGCGCATCGGCGGGCAGGGCTAGCCCGAGGGCGAACGCGAGCGCAAAGCCCAGGATTCCGACTCGGGGCAGTTGCCTCGCCAGGGTGGGGCCAAAGGGACGGCTAGCGAACCAAACCAGGAGGCCCACCGCCAGGGCGAACGCCGGAATCCAGGCGAGCGAAAGGCGGGAGCTGGGCGGGTCAATGCCCAGGGTTCGGGCTGGATACTGCCAGATGACGGCCATGATGCCAAGGCTGAGCGCGACTCCGGCGGCAATCCAGGTGGCGCCGAGCGTGCGCTCCGATGGCTCGGCGCCGGCCAGCCGCAGCGCGATGGTGACGAGCGCAAAGATGATGCCGAGAGCCGCTGCCAGAGCCACGCCGTTGATGGCCAGGGCGTAGAACATGGCTTCGGGGGCACCTGCCCGGCCAGCCGATGAATGGTTCCAGATGCGGAGACCCTCGGCGACGCCGCCAATGAGGCCGCCCAACAGACCGAGCAGAACGCCGACGACGAAACCCCGCCAAACAGAGAGGGGCACTAGGCCTCCTAACGTTGCAGAATCGGGAAAATGGGCGCCGGTGGGTTGCCTGAGCCGGTAGAGAGGAGGTCTAGGCCACCAGACGCTGGAGCCAGTATACAGAGCGGCTTTAAGAGGAGATTAAGGCGGCCATTTACGGCCGTGACGGTTACTCCTCTCAGAGATTGGGTCCCGAGACCGCTTCGCCTTCGGCTGCGCTTAGTAGCGAGCGTTTCTGATATAGTGCCTACTTGTCGCAATTCAGCCTCCGATGGAGGGCAATTGAAGCGGCGAGGACGTGGCTCGGGCGCCGAAGCCGCGGGGCCTCGATTGTCTGCACTCGGCGCGTCATAGCTCACCAGAGCACCATTTTCTGGGGTTGGCTGTGCGGCCAGCACCTCGACTCAGGTCGAGGGGCCACCTTGGGGTGGTGCTTTTGCTTACCCCGGAAATCGCAGAAAGGGGCGGGAGTGCAAACGCTATTTAACGGCCAGCACGAGCAGCATATTCGGATCTTGCGTCCCGAGACCGCTCCGCTCGTCGCTTCGCTACATTGATGAAGCGGGAAGCTCCAGAAATTCTGTGGGCGACGGTGGGCCACGCGGAGGGGGAGACGCCTCTCACCGCGTTCGACAGTGCACTCATTGAAGCAGGAATCGGCCAATGGAATCTGGTCAAAGTGACCAGCGTGGCGCCGCCCGCGGCAGTGCTCGTTTCTGAACCTATCGTGATCGAGCCAGGTGCAGTGGTCCCCGCGGTTCTCGCATCCGCGCACAGCAATCGAGCCGGGGAGACCATCTCGGCTTGTGTAGGCATCGGTTTCAACTCCGAAGGGCACGGAATGATCATGGAGCGTTCGGGCCCGGGCAATCCCGAGGAGATGGAGGCGTCCGTGCGGCGGATGATCGATGAGTCGCTCGGTCGCAGAGGTCTAACGCCAGAATCGGTGAGCGTCCACTCGGTGAGCCATACCGTTGAAAAGGTCGGATCCTGCGTAGCCGCGGTGGTCCTCTGGTGGAGGTGATGCTATGCAGGGAGTAGGCACCCACCTGGTGCTGGAGCTCTGGGGGGCGAGCAACCTCAATTCACCGCCCGTCATCGAGCAAGCGTTGCGCGACATCGTCGCGGCGATCGACGTCACGCTGCTCGATCTTCACGTGTATCCGTTCTCCCCCATGGGAGTGACCGGAGCGGCGATCGTGGCGGAGTCGCACATCATCATCCACACGTGGCCGGAGCACGGGTACGCTGCGATTGACATCTTCACCTGCGGGAAGGAACGCGATTACCAGGCCGCGGTGGATGCGGTGCGCGAGCACTTCAATCCTGAGCGCATCCAGGCGATGAACATGGTTCGAGGTATCGTTGTTCAATAAGGAAGTCGCGCCCTTCCGAGCACGTTGAACCAGTCCGGTGGCACGTCTCGGCTGGACCGACCGGGCGACTGGTACCTGGAAGATGAGGTCAATGGCTACGTCCAGGGGCTGCGCGTAAAGGAACGGCTGCTGGCTCTGCAAACGCCGTTTCAGGCGCTGCAGATCATCGACACGGAGCCGTTCGGGCGGGCCCTGATCCTGGATAATGCGCTACAGACCACCGAGTGGGACGAGTTCATGTACCACGAGATGCTGGTACACGTGCCAATGATGACCCACCCAGGCGCCAAAAGTGTCTTGATCATCGGCGGTGGCGATGGCGGAGCGCTGCGGCGTGTGCTCGAACATCAGCAATCGGAGCCAATCCAGGTGGAGCTGGATAGCGCGGTAATCGAGGCCTGCCGCCAATACATGCCGGGCGTGAGCGCGGGAGCTTATGACAACCCGCGGGCCCGCGTGGTCATTGGGGACGGTATTGAGTACATGCGGAA
>DASXTD010000633.1:0-3595 GCA_036505655.1 Chloroflexota bacterium | reverse complement strand
AGGATGGCGTTCAACGGCGTGCGGAGCTCGTGACTCGTCCTGGAGAAGAACTGGCTCTTGGCCCGGTTGGCCTCTTCGGCGCGACTCCGGGCCTGTTCGGCATCTTGCAAGGCTCGACGCAATCCGGTCTCGGACTTACGTAACTCGTTCTCCGCTTGCGCCAGCAGGGCCTCAGCGTCCAGCAGACTCTGACCAACCCTGCCCACCTCATCCCGCCCGGGAGGGAACGGGCGGAGGGCGGACCGCTGAGCGAGGAGGCGAGTGTTCTCCTCGAGGCGGCGGACCCGACCAGTGATCCCGCTACTGAAGAGAACCGCGGCCAGGCTGCCTCCCATGATGCCGATGATCAGGAAGAGCATGGCCTGGATGGCCCTGGTCTTCCCGACCGCATCTCTCCGGGCGGTCAGTTCGGCGAGCTCCTCTTCCTCTGTGGTCAGCCATGCCTCAACGTACTCGTGGATGGCATCCGTGCCTACGTGGACTGCAGCGATGGGCTCCTTGTCCGTGCTGAGCACGCCCTCCGCGAAGACCCGATCCATCCGTTCGATCTGTTCGCCGAGAAGCGGTTTGAGCACGGCGAGCTGCGGCCCATCGTCGGCATCCACAGGCGTCAATTGAGCGAGCAACTCCCGAATCGCTCGGCGGCGATCAATGTAGCCACCGCGCAGTCCGTCGTTGCCGAGCAGGAGGTAGTGGATGAGCTGTGTTTCCGCGCGTCCTGCTTCCAGGTCGAGGCGACCCAGTATGGTCCGCAGGCGGATGTGCTGCATCACTGCGGTATCCGACTGCACGACCGCCCTCTCGAAGGCATATGAGGAGATCACCGACCCAAGAAGGGCCACAATCGGGATGCCCACCACAACGAGGCCTTTCTTGGTCAATGGCTGGTCGGCCCACCACAGGCCCAATGCGCTCCTGAATTTCCGGATCATGCGTCGGCCACCGTCAGTGCGCGTCCAGAGCGGGCATCCCTGAGTACCTCGTCCATGGTCTCCAGGAACTTCTTGACGTCCAGGGGCTTGGTGAGATAGGCGCGCGCGCCAGCGGCCAACAGGGGCTCCAGGTGGCTCGGAGTCGCGTCAGCGGTGATCACCACCACCGGGATCTCGCTGGTCTCGGGGCTTTGCCGCAACCGGCGTAGGACCTCGGCTCCGGGGATGTCCGGAAGGTGCAGATCCAGCAGGATCAGGTCAGGGTGGTGCTCGCGAGCGATGTCCAGGCCGAGCCGCCCTTGCATGGCCGGAATGAGTTTCACGTCCGGCCGGTGCGCCATCAGATACTCGATGAGCTTGAGGTTGGACAGGTTGTCCTCGATATAGAGAACATCGAGAACGCCCCGCGATGCTGGAGCCTCCTCACGGTCGACCAGAGCGGGAAGGTCTCGTCCCTCTTGATCCAGCCGCTTGACTGGATCTTCCGCCAGGGGAAACTCAACCCAAAAGACGCTCCCCTGACCCACAGTGCTCTCCACACCGAGCGTCCCTCCCATGACTTCAACCAGACGCTTAGAGAGGGCCAGACCGAGGCCGGTGCCTTCAATGGCTGTCTGTTCAGCGCCCAGGCGCTCGAAGGGGATGAAGAGTTCTTGCATCCATCCAGGGACAATGCCGTAGCCGCTGTCGCTGACGCTGATTCGCAGCCGGCCCTCCGGCGACGTGTGGTGGAACAAAGCGACGCTGCCGTTCTGGCGATTGTACTTGATCGCGTTTGAGAGAAGGTTCAATAGGACCTGCTTGACCCGCTGACGGTCGGCCAGGATGTGGGGGCCGGGGCCGCCGGATGCGTCGGCCATAAGCCGGATGCTCTCTGATGCTGCCAGCGGCCTGATCAGATCGACGACCTCCTGCAGGACTTCCGTCACCGGAACGGCCTCCAGAGAGATTGCCAGCCGGCCTGCCTCGACACGGGCAATGTCCAATACCTCGTTGATCAACTCCAGGAGATGGCGCCCCGCCCGGAGGATGTGGCTCACGCCCTCGCGCTGCTCCGCATCGAGTGAATCCATTTCCAGAATCTGGGCGAATCCAAGGACGGCGTTCAGGGGCGTTCGCAACTCATGGCTCATACGGGACAGGAACTCACTCTTGGCCTGATTGGCCCGGTCTGCTTCGTTCCTCGCCTCTTGGAGCGCCTCTTCGGCCCGCTTGCGGTCCGTGATGTCCATGGCGAAGCCCAGGACGTCGATCAGACTGCCCGCCTGGTCGTACTCGTAGCGCACCACGGTGTGCAGCCATCGGTACTGCCCGTCCTGGTGCCTGAACCGGTACTCCCGTTCCGCGTGTACCTGTCTGTCCGCCCACGCGCGCTCATTCATGGCCTCGAGGCGGTCGCGGTCATTGGGGTGGATGCGTTGCAGCCAGAACTTCGGAACACCAATGATCTCTTGCGGCGCGTACCCCAGGAGCCGCTGGACGTTCCCGCTGATGTACGTGATGACCAGATCACTCGGCCTCCGGCGATAGATGATTCCCGGGCTGGTGGCGATCAGATGCTCCAGAAAGGTCATGGTCTCGCGCAGGGTCGCGGTGCGCTCAGCCACGTGCTGCTCGAGTTCCTCGACGTGGCCCCGCAGGTCTTCGCGGAGCTGCGCCTGATGGATGGCCACCGCCATCTGATCAGACAATTCACGGGCGATGTCCAGGTGCTCGGGGGCCAGGCCGTCGGCCCGCTCCAGGCCCAGGCTGAGGGCGCCGATCAGGTGACCCCGAACGATGAGCGGGACGATGTGGAGGGTGCCCACTCCCTGCGCGCGCGCGGCTTCCAGCAAGAGCGATGGCGCGGGCTGGGCCTGAAGATCGAGCACATATACGTCGCCCTCCTGAAGGGACGTGAGGCCGTCGAGGATGGCCCCAAGCGACTCCAGTGGAATACGTGTTCCCGGCATCGGCCCGATGCCGCCTGTATCGCGTACCGCGAGAATGCGGACTTCCTGCGCGTCGAAGTCGAACAAGAACAGGTTAACCATGCGGGAGGGAATCAGGTTTCCAACATGGCGGAGAGCCGCGTCAGCAATCGCCTCCGGCGATTCACTCCTCAAGACTCCCTTGTCTATCTCGTGTAGACCTTTGAGCCGGTGGGTGAAACGGCCCAACGCATGGGCCGCCCGCTCGGCTTCGGTCTGGCGCATTTGGAGCGACGCGGCCATGTCATCAAAGGCTCCCGCCAGCTCATTCAGCTCTCCCCTGCCCCGAGGGACTCCGGTGCGCGCACTCAGATCGCCCGTACTGATCCTCCGGGCCGCGCTCACCAGCGCATTCACGTGCCGCAGGAGGAGCACGTTGCCGCCGGCCCACGCGGCGGCGACTGCGAGTATGGTAACCAGACCCAGCCCGATCAGGTTGCGGACCCGGAGCCTGTCGACTTCGGCGAATGCGAGACGGCTATCGATGCCGTAGGCCAGGAACGCATTTCCCGACGACGCGCCGTCGCCAATTGGGGTGAACGCATATAGACGCCGGATGCCATCTAGGCCCTCGGTCTCCGCCGTCCCGGTGCGGCCGCCAGACAGGGTCTGCGTCAGACGGGTATCGGGCACTGACTGGCCCACCCACTTTTCGGGATCGGGGTGGCGAGCCAAGACCGTGCCTTTGGTGTC
>DASXTD010000632.1:0-2586 GCA_036505655.1 Chloroflexota bacterium | reverse complement strand
TTGGTAGCGGAGCCTCCGTTGGATGCGGTCAGCTTTTTGATGAGCTTATGCTCGAACATCACAATCAGATCGAGGTCACCGCGACTTTGCCCGATTGACGTGACGACCCCCACCCCGAACTCGGGGTGAAAAACCGATGCGCCCGGCAGAGGAGTCCGATCCAGGAGTACCCACCGTCGGTCGGTTAGGTGGGGGTGTCTCCGACCGTGAAAAAGCTTCGCACCGAGGCTCGAGGCTCGCATTTCATTTACTTCCGCGCGTCTTTGGCGGCGCGCTGGATCTTCCGGCTCGCCATGTCGATCTGCTGCTCCGCTTTCTCCACCATCCGGTCAATCTCCTTCCCGGCGCGTTCGGCTACCCTGTCCCGGTCCTCGTGACGGGGGCGGCGTAGGACGATGGCACTGATGGCGAGGGCGACGATGAAAGCGGCGAAAACGCTTCCGCTGAGGGCCATGCTTGTTTCCTTTCTACTCCGCGGACACACCGCAACAGTTTCATTTTGACCAAACAAACTCGTGAAATCATGAAGTAAAGCTCACGTCTTTTCGAGCCGACCCGCGACAATTGCAGTGGGCATCCTGGCCTGCCCAGTAAAGGGGAAAAATGTCCACATTGTTGCCGCTCCCAGTGCATCCACGCCTCGTGCGAGCGGCGCAGCGGGCGCTCCTCAATGACACGGCGAACCAGCTCTCGGCACGGGTAAGGGAAGTTCTGTGCGAGCCGACCCGAGCGCTCATCGTTCGCGCTCTCAGCACCGGTCCACTGTGCGTGCAGGATATCGGGCTCACGCTGGGTCGACGCCGAACAACGATCAGCAAGCACCTGCGCGTCCTGCTCGACGAAGACGTCGTGGCCACGCGTCGGAGTGGGCGATTCGTCTACTATTCCGTTACCTCAGAGCTGGCGGCGCAAACGGCTCTGGGTGTCCTTGAGATGTTTAGCCGCGCGGCCGAACGGCGCCCGGAATGAAAGCCCCCGATATGTGCTCCTACGTTCACATGTTGATTGTTGATGCATTGTTGGCACCTACCATTGGTCGCTTGTGACAAAGTAATTGATCTGGTAATGTGGGTCGGCATGGCATCTGCCCAACGGGGGTGAATGTTGACCGCCACTGATCGCACTAGGACCCCAGCACCCACCCGAGTGCTGGTCTTGCTCGACATGCCAGTCCTCACCGAGGTCATCAAGCTCACGCTGAACCACGGTGTCTATGTCGCGCGCGACGCCGCCAACGTCCCGAGCGCCCTTGCCCTCATCAAAGAGTGGTCGCCCCAACTGGCCGTCGTAGACATGGATAGCGGGGGCGATGATCTCCTGGCCCGCCTGGGCATGGCGGCTGCGAACGCCCAGGCGCGGCTGCCGGTACTCGCCCTCACGCGACGCGGCGATCTCAAGTCCAAGCTCGCGGCATTCGACCAGGGCGTGGACGACATCATGGCCATCCCGTTCTCGCCGGAAGAGCTGCTAGCGCGCGTCCTTGCGATCACCCGGCGGTCGTATGGACAGGTGCCCAAGCTCACGCCGGTGCTCAAGATCGGCGACATCGAGATCGACATCCTCAACCGCACGGTGCAGGCCGGAACCTCGCAGCTGCACCTGACCGGTCTCGAGCAGAGCTTGCTCTACCTCCTGGCTGCCAACGCCGGGAAGGTGGTCACCCGCGACGAGATTCTGGACGCCTTGTGGGGGGTGGACCACATCGCCGATAGCAACGTGGTGGACCGTCACATCCGGAACCTGCGGGCGAAGCTGCAGAACGACTGGCGGCGCCCTCGCTTCATCGCTACAGTGTCGGGGCGCGGCTACCGCTTCATCCCCACGTTTGCGGATCCACACAACGGGCTAGATCAGTAGCGCGAGCGCCCCTTCGATATTGGATTCGGCGCCCGAGTTGCGACTCATTCGCCCTTCGTCAATCCCGTCGTAGACCAGGCCGTGGTGGCGGTCATAGACGGGCAGCCCGGCTGCGTTGGATCCATAAAACCAGGAGCGCGCCCGAGTGGCTGCCTCCCCATACCGGGGATCTCCGGTCGCTCGTGCAACCGCCGACAGCCCGGACACCAGACAGCTCACCTCGAACGGCAGCACCCGGGGAGCCGTGCCGCACCACTCGACGGCGGGCAAGAGCAGGGCATCGGCGCTGGCCTGTGCGCGCTCCACCAGGTCAGGCCGTTGCAGCGCCTGACCGGCGGCCGCGAGCGCGGCCTCTTGCAAGTGACCCCACAGGTGAATCGGCACCACGCCGGGGGCATTCGACAGGCAGCCCTCGCTCCGGGCGCTGGCGATCTCCTCAGCCCATTGCAACGCCCGCTTACCCGACGACGTGGCTCCCGTCGCGCGCCAGTGTTGGATAGCAGCCAAGACACAGACGGCGCGCAGGTCGAGATGCGGGCTGGCGCCATCTAACCAGGGCACGGCGCGGTCGAATCGGTCGCTCCACTCCTGCTCCCCAAAGGTCGAGACGCCCCAGGCTAGCGCATGCAGCGCCCTGGCTTGCCAGGGCCGGCCGCCTGGCGACGACGTGGTGCCGGTCAGGTTCTTCTTCCCTGTCCAGTCGAGGATGAAATTGGTGAACCGTCCATC
>DASXTD010000631.1:0-2312 GCA_036505655.1 Chloroflexota bacterium | reverse complement strand
GCAGGAAGTTGCAGTCATGGAACGCTTTGGTGGCGAACCGATGCGTTTCGGGAGCCGTCAGGAATTCGTAGGTAGGGACCAGGGGCGGCCTACCCGGGCCGAGGTAGGCAAGGATGAGGCCGCCGACCTCCTGGCACGGATACGCCTTGTGGCGAATCTTATCGCGGAAAGAACCTCCTTGCGGCTGGGCTTCCGGGTCTGAGGTACGCACCGAGTCTCGGCCACCCGAATCGGTCCAGCGGAACGCTGGCTCGCCGGGTTGTTCAAGGCAGCGGCCGTTTCGGTCGTAGAGCCAGCCGTGGTAGATGCAACGAAGGCCACCGTCTTCTAACCGGCCGTAGCTGAGATCGGCCCCGCGATGGGAACAATGGAGGTTGAGGAGCCCAATGTTCGCCCCCTCACCCTCCCCTCTCCCCCCCGAGGGCGAGGGAACAGAGGAGCGGAACAGGACGAGCTCCTCGCCCATGAGCGTAATGGGGAGCGGGGCCCCACCAGTTGGGAGCTCTTCGGAGAGGGCGGCCGGCTGCCAATAGCGCCGCAGGAGCTCGCCCATGCTGGTTCCCGCCCCGACCCGGGTTAGACGCTCGTTTTCGGCCTGAGTAACCATTCAGAGCACCTCCGCCGCCTCGGTCAGGGCTATTCTAGCGCCCGGTCCGGTGAGGGGAGGGTCAGACCCTCGACGTAGGGCGTCGTAGTGGGATTTGGGGGCCGAGCCCCCAAGTACCTTAATCGGCCGGGTGGGTGGGGAAGACATGCTATGCTTTTGTGATACGATCCGGACCTCATTTGCCCCTTCCCCCAGGCGCTTGGAGCTAGCCGCATGCTTTCCTGGCGTGCCCGAAAAGACCCCGCTGCCCCGGCGTCGCGCAACGAACGGCCGTTGTACGTACTCAGCCAACGGGGCCCGCTCTCGTTCGACGTTGATGAAGAGGGCATGCTCCAGGCGAGTCCGGCTGGGGGAGGGCTGGCAAGTGCATTCGGCACGATCGCCGAGCTGCGGCCCCTGCACTGGATCGCGGTGGCGGTTTCGGATGCAGACCGGCTGGCAGCGAGCCAGAATGAGAGCATTCGAACCGGCCAGACCGAGCTACACCTGGTGGCGCTTCCCCCGGCCGTCGAGCGCTTGCACTATTGGGCATTCGCGAATCCCCTCCTGTGGCTGATCCAACACGGACTCTCAGACCGGCTCGTTCGCCCCCGATCCTGGCGGGCTATCGCTCGCGCCTGGAGCAATGGGTACGAGCCGGCGAACGCTGCCATGGCTCAGCGGGTGGCGGAAGTGGCGTCAAACGAAGAGGAGCCGGTCATCCTGGTGCAGGATTACCATTTCTATCTGGCGCCACGGATGATTCGCGAGGCCCTGCCCAAGGCCCGCATCGCGCATTTTGTCCATATTCCGTGGCCCGAGCCCGACGCCTGGGCAATGCTTCCGCGAGCGATCGTCGAGCAGATTCTGGACGGGCTGCTGGGCGCCGACGTGCTGGGATTTCAGACCACAGGCGATGTGGAGCGCTTCCTCGCCACCTGCCGAGCCTACCGAGGTGACAGAACTCAGCCATCAATGGTCGAGGGTTCGGAGCTCACTCGCGAAATGTTGCTGACGGCGGATGGCTCAAAGCTGACCGCCGACCGCTCGACGCTGGTCGGCCACTTCCCGATTACCGTGGACGCGAAGCACCTCAAGTCGTGGGCGGAGGCGCCCGAGGCTCAGCCCTACCACCGAGCGCTCAAGGCCGAGAACGGCATGCAGACGATCGTGCGAGTGGACCGGCTGGACCCCACCAAGAACATCGCGGCCGGGTTCGAAGCTTATGGATTGATGTTGGAGCATCGGCCGGATCTGCGGGGAAAGGTGCGGTTTCTGGCACACCTGGTGCCCTCCCGCGCCGAGCTGGCTGAGTATCAGATTGCTCGGCGAGAGGCCCTGGCCGCGGCGAACGCGGTCAACGAGCGCTTCGGTCTCCCGGGCTGGCGGCCCATCCAGATTTTGTATGAAGAGAATCGGCCATTGGCATCGGCGCTGCTCAGCCACTATGACGCGCTGCTGGTGAATTCGCTGGCAGATGGGATGCACCTGGTGGCCAAAGAAGGCGCGGTGTTGAACCAGCATGATGGTCTGCTGGTGCTTTCGCGGCGCGCAGGTGCCTGGGAAGAGCTAGGGCCCTGGGCGCTGGGAGTGGATCCGACCGATATTAAGGGAACCGCTCAAGCTCTGGAGGCGGCTCTGACCATGTCGGCCGCCGATCGACGCCGCATGGCGAAAGGCTTACACGAAGCGGTGCAGCGCTCGAGCTTGCAAGACTGGCTCGACC
>DASXTD010000630.1:0-5529 GCA_036505655.1 Chloroflexota bacterium | reverse complement strand
CCCCCTGTCACGGCCGCTGCGAAGATGATTCCAATGACCAGGCTAGCTCCTGCCCACGTCATGAACATGCCCAGGTTCACGATCGGTCCGCCCAGCGTGTCCTTGCCCATGCGGAAATGCACGATCGCACTGGTGCTGGTGAAAGCTGTCCAGGAGTGGTAGAGCACAAACAGCAAGGCTATGACGCTGAACGTGATCCATTCAGGCGAGCGAATCACCTCCAGCCACGCTCGATATTGCGACGGCCCCCCGGCCATCAGAGGAAGCTGCGTCAAGAAGAGCAGTACCCACACCGCGGCGAATACTGAAGACAGCTCGCGAACCATGTACAAGAAGTAGTGGCCGCTGCGAAGCCACCAGTTTCCGGGCTGTTGGGGCCTGTACGCCACCTGGGCCGCGCGCTCGGTCATGAAGTAGCCTCCATCTGGCGGCGTTGCCCATTCGTGACCCCGGGGGGCCGTTGGGGGGCGGAGTCCCCCAACACTACTAATGGGCGGGCGGGTGGGACCATTATCGACCGCCCCACGGCACCATAAACTTGAACCAATCAGTCGTGGTGGCCAGCTTTGTGCGCTGGATGGCGGCAGCCGGGTCAACGTGTTTCGGGCAGACCACCGAGCACTCTCCTACGAACGTGCATTCCCAGATGCCCTCGGAGCTGCCGACGACCGGCATCCGCTGGCTGCGGCCCTGGTCCCGCGAGTCCATGTTGTAGCGATGCGCCAATGCGATCGCCGCCGGTCCCAGGAACTTCGGCTCCATCGCGTATACCGGGCACGCCGAATAGCAGAGCATGCAGTTGATGCACATCGCGAACTGGTGGAAGTCTTCCATCTCCTCGGGGCTCTGCCGAAGCTCGTGTCCCGCGCCGACCGGCAGTTGGTCCATGTCGTCGCGCACCACCCAGGCCTTCACTTCCTTCAGCTTGTGCATGAAGTCGTCCATGTCAATGATCAGATCCCGAATGATGGGGAAGTTGGCCAGCGGCTCGACGCGTACCTCCCTTGGGTAGATCTCGTGGAGGAAGGACGCACAGGTGAGCTTGGGCGTGCCATTCACCATCATGCCGCAGCTGCCACAGACGCCCATGTGGCAGGACCAGCGGAAAGACAGCGTGCCGTCAATGTAGTCCTTGATGTACTGGAGCGCGTCCAACACCACCCAATCGTCGTGATAAGGGACGGTGTAGGTCTGGACAGTCGGCTCGCTTTCCTGTTCTGGCCGGTAGCGCGTGACTGCTAGCTGGATGGTTGGCTCAGCCACAAGTCCTCCTCAGGGTTCTCAATGACCGCAGGCATTTAGTACGCACGCGCCTTCGGGACCCACAGATCATGCTCGAATAGCATGTCCTTCGGGTCCCTAATGATGTCCGCCGGATCCCACTCAATGCGTGGGCCATCGGGCGTTCGGAAGGCCATGCTGTGAGCCAGGAACTTCTCATCGTCGCGGTTGGGGAAGTCGCGGCGTGCCTGGGACCCCCGAGACTCCTCACGCAGGATCGCGGGCTCCACCACTGTTTGCGCTAGCTCCAGCATCACGTCCACCTCGAGGGCAGCCTGCAATTCGAGGTTGAAGGTCTTACTGTGATCCTCAATGCGAACCTTTGTAAATCGCTCCTTGAGCGACCGGATCGCCTCGGAGCCCTGCTTCAAGCCCTCGCCCGTCCGGAACACGCCGACGTAGTCTTCCATTACCTTCTGAAGCTCCGCCCGGATCGCTCCCACGCGCTCGTCGCCGCTCGATTCGCCGAACCGACGCGCGATGCGACGCTCTTCGTCAGTGCCCTGGGCCTCGAACACCGCGTTCGATCCTAGCTGGGCCTGAGCCGCGAAGCGGGCGGCGGCCGCACCCGTTCGAGCCCCGAATACGAGGCACTCAGTCAATGAGTTGGAACCCAGCCGATTCGCACCGTTGAGGCCTTCCTGAGCGCACTCGCCAGCGGCGAAAAGGCCTGGCAATCGCGACGCGCCATCGATGTCCGTGCGGACGCCGCCCATCATGTAATGCACGACCGGTCGGACCGGAATGGGGTCCTTCACCGGATCGATGCCGATGTACCGTTGAGCCAGCTCGCGCACGAACGGCAATTTGCGATCGATCAGCTCTGCTCCGAGGTGGCGCAGGTCGAGCAGCACGTTGTCGCCATAGCGCCCGGGGACTCCCCGCCCCGCTTCGAACTCCATGATCTCAGCCCGCGAGATCATGTCTCGCGGCCCCAGCTCCATGCGATTGGCCACTTTGTATGTGGGATCGCTCAAGAAGCGGTCGCCGTTATTGTTGATGAGGTAGCCCCCCTCGCTGCGGGCGGCCTCGGTGATCAGAATGCCGGTCCCGGGCAGGCCCGTGGGGTGGTACTGGGGGAATTCCATGTCCGACAGCGGAGCGCCCGCTCGATACGCGAGCCCGTGCCCGTCACCCGTGTTGATGAAGCCGTTCGTGGTGAAGGCCCACAGCCGGCCCACACCGCCGGTGGCCAGAATGGTCGCCTTTGCCGTGAATACGCGAAACTCCCCCGAGCGCTGGTCCATGCACACGGCGCCCTGACAGCGGCCGTCGTCCACCAACAAGGAGGTGGCGAAGTTCTCGTCGTAGCGGACGATCCCGTCGTACTTCAACGACGTCTGAAAGATCGCGTGGAGCATGTGGAAGCCGCTCTTGTCCGCGGCGAACACGGTTCGGTGAGTAGACATTCCACCGAACGTACGCACGGCGATCCTGCCGTCGGGGTCACGGCTCCACGGACAGCCCCAGTGCTCCAGTTGAATGATCTCGTCCGGAGCATGGGCAACGAAATACTCCACCACCGGCTGATCGGCGATGTAGTCGCTGCCGGACACCGTATCGTAGCCGTGCAGTGCGAGGCTGTCGGTCATGGGCTGGCCGGTCATCGCATTGACGGTATCGGTGCGCACCACGGCAGCGGCGCCCCCTTCGGCGGCTACCGTGTGGCTGCGCATGGGATAGACCTTCGAGACGAGCGCAACGCTGGCGCCCTGCTGGACCGCGGCAATGGCGGCCCTGAGGCCGGCCAGGCCTCCGCCGATGACCAGCACGTCGTGGTTGATGACGTCCATGCTTACCCCCGGTGCAGCGTGATCCCAGGGTGGGCACGGCTGCGGCGAGACATATGGTAACGCAATTCCTGGCCCTTCGTCTCGGCCGGGCGTTCCCCCTCTCTCGGTCCGCTGCGCGGACCGGTCTCCCCCGCGAGGGAGAAGACGGAATCACCCCCTCCCCCGTTCCTGGGGGAGGGGGGTCAGGGGGAGAGGGGGTCATGAAGTTCGGCAAGCGTGTGCTGACGAAGGTCTGGCCCGGGCTTTTCTTCCTGGCGGCCGCGCTCGCGTTCCATTTGCCGCCCGCTCTGAACGGCCAATGGCCAGTCGAGGACGATACCAAGGTCTTTTTCTTCCCGCTCCTGGTGGCAATTCACGATGCGCTGCGGGCCGGTCACCTTCCGTTGTGGACTCCGCTGATCTTCAGTGGGTACCCGTTGTTCGCGGACGGTGAGGGCGGGGTGCTCTACCCGCTGAATCTGCTGGTGCTGCCCTGGCTCCGTCCCGAGGTCGCATTGGTCGTGCTGGCAGTCGTGCACAGCAGCCTAGCTGGGTTGTTCACCTATGGGCTCTCACGAGAGTTGCGAGTCAGTCGTCCTGGTGCGCTGCTCAGCGGCCTGGTTTACGCCTTCTGCGGGTTTGCCGTGGGGCAGATGGTCCACATGGACGTGACCCGAGCCATGGTTTGGCTGCCGCTCGAGCTGCTCCTGGCCGAACGGAGCACTCAGTCGGCCCGGTGGGATCGGTACCGTTGGACGGTCCTGACGGGGGTCATATTCGGCATCCAGGCACTCGCCCTCCACATCCAGGTCACATTGCTGAGCGGCCTGGCCGTGACCGCCCTCCTTTTCTGGAATGCAATGGCGCCGGCGAGGGGAGAGGCGACGACTCCCTCCCCCCTCGCGGGGGAGGGTTGGGGAGAGGGGGAAGCTCCCTCCCGCCTCTCGGGGGAGGGTTGGGGTGGGGGGGTTCCTGGTCGCCTGCGCAGACTGACTTGGGCCCTCGTGCAAGCGCTCCTGCAAACGGCTCTTATCGGAGTAATCGGCGTGGGGTTTGCGGCCGTGCAGCTGCTCCCCTTGGCGGAGTTGGCTGGGCTCAACTACCGGGTGCTCGGCCTCCCCCAGCAGCTTGCCGAAGTGAACACGGTCTGGCCCGGGAGCCTGATCACCCTTTTGCTGCCCCGGCTCTTCGACATTGACTCGCGCGATTTCTGGGGCCCGTGGGTGAAATGGGAGACCGCTGTCTATGTAGGAATCGTGCCTCTGGTGCTGTCGATTATCGGGCTCGCCCTTGGTCGGGCCCGCCACCGAGCTTTCTTCGGTGTGCTTGCGGTCGGATCGCTGCTGGCGGCGATGGGAAGCATGTCCCCCCTCCCAGTGTGGGGGGTGCTCCACCAGTTCCCGTTCATTGCGGGACTGGAGTCGCCAGGGCGCTTCGCACTCCTATTCTCGATGGCCATGGCCACATTGGCAGGCTACGGCGCCGATGCGCTTTGGCGGCGCGCTCCGTCCCCGCGGCTGGTAGCCGCTGTTCTGGGGGTGGGCGCGCTGGTCCCGTGGGGTGGGATGGGGCTCCAGGCCACGAGCCTGCGCCTGACCGAGCTATCCGTGGCCGGGACCGCCTTTGCAGAGGCGTACCTCCACCTGCCCGGAGTGCCCACCAGCGCGGACGGGGCTCCCCTCACGCCCGCCCGCGTAACGGCCCTGGTCGCCGAGGCCATGTCTCCTCAGAACGTTTCGGTTGCCTGGCAACTGGGCCTGGCCCTGGGCGTCACGGTGGGTATTGCACTCCTGTTGGCCCGGGGACGCCTACGCGTGGTCGGGCCCATATTGGTCATCGCGTTGACCTCTGTGGATCTGTGGCAAACCGGGCTAGCGTTTCATCCGTGGGCTGCAATCAGCGCCCTCCAGCCGGAGCCCCCGCCCGCGCTGGTGTCTGGTATTGGACTCGACCGGGTCCTGACACTTCCCACCCAGGGAGCCAAAGACGGGCCCACCGATCCCAATCGGCTGCTGGCCGCGGGAATCCCCGAGGCCGCCGGCTACTCCTCACTCGAGCCAGATCGGCATCTCTCCTATCTCAGCACCGTCATGCAAGGCGACGACGATCTGCTCGATCTCTGGAACGTTCGCTATATCGCCGGCCATCCCCGCGTGAACCGCCTGCTGAATTACCGGCAAGTGATCTTCGATGCCGACGTGGCGCTGTTCTTGGGGAAGAAAGGCGACAGCGGGCGCACAGTGGAGTTTGCTCCCGCGAAGGCACCTGCCAGCGCCAACGCGCTTGCGTTCGTAGCCGAGCTCCGTGACGCTCAGGAATTAGTGGACGGCGAGGAGGTGGCCCAGGTTCGGGTGAAGGCTACCGATGGCCGAGAGCAGTTATTCGTCCTGCGGGCTGGAAACGACGTGTCGGACGCGCGCGGTGGGTTGTTGGGCGAGCTCCCTGCCAATCACCTGCGTGGCGAGGCCGCCTACGA
>DASXTD010000629.1:0-4315 GCA_036505655.1 Chloroflexota bacterium | reverse complement strand
CTGCGCGAGACTGGCTGACCTAGAAAACGTGGTGGCGATCAAGGACAGCGTGAGCCGCGACCAGTACGCGGAATTGACCCGCCTGGCGAGCGACCAGATCCTGGTCAGCAACCCGTATGAGGAGTCCTGGTTCGATAATTTGACCGAGCTTGGGTGGCAGGTGCTGCTGGCCTCCCCAGACGTCTTCTTGCTGCAAACGCCGAACGACCGCCGGCTGAGTGCGTACACGGACCTCGCTCTGAGAGGCGAGATCGAGCGCGCTCGCACCGTGCGGGACAGCCTCGACCCAGTGCGGCAGGCCCTCCGCTCGACGGAACCAAGAGGAAAACCGCACGCGCAGATGAAGTACTGGCTGGAGCTGCAAGGCCAGGTCGGCGGACCGGTCCGACCGCCCATGCTCCCACTGACGCCCGAGGAGCGCGACCGGGTCCGATTGGCCTTCGAGACCTGCGGGCTCGGTCAAGCCGAGGCTGCAGTACTAGCACCCCAGCGCTGATGGAGGTCAATGTCATTCCGAGGCCGCAGCCGAGGAATCCGTGCCCCCGTAGCGACCCTGGGCCACGGCCCTGATGGAGGTGATTGATGGTTTCTCTCACTGAGAACGAGCTGCTAACGAGGGTTGGCCCGGGTACGCCCATGGGGGACACCCTGCGCAGATACTGGATGCCTGCGCTCCTCTCCTGGGAGATCGAGGCGGACGGCTCACCGGTGCGACTACGGCTCCTCGGAGAGAACCTGGTCGCGTTTCGGAATACCAGCGGAACGGTTGGCATCCTCGATGAATTCTGTGCTCACCGCCGGGCTTCTCTCTTTATTGGGCGCAACGAAGACGATGGCTTACGCTGCGTCTTCCATGGTTGGAAGTACGACGTGCACGGGAATTGCGTCGACATGCCCAACGAGCTGCCCGAGTTCGACATCAAGGAGAAGATTCACCTGCGGACCTATCCAGTTGTGGAGCAAGGAGGGGTGGTGTGGGCTTACCTCGGGCCTAAAGAGCATCAGCCGCCACCGCCTAACTTCGAGTTCACCCAAGTTCCCGAGACCCACCGCCACGCGACCAAGGTGATCGAGGAGTGCAATTGGCTCCAGGGGCTGGAAGGCGGCATCGACTCAATTCATTCGTCATTCCTGCATCGACGCTTTGCCGGCGCGGGCGGCGGCATCACAGGACTGCGCGTGAAATCCACAGCCGGGATGCTGGAAGTGGAACCGACCACGTACGGCTACCGCTATGCGTCGGTGCGTCCGTTGGGAGAGGAAGGCAACTTCGTCCGTACTTACCATTACGTCATGCCGTTCACCCAGGTGCGCGCGCATCAGATCGACGGCCACGGAGCACCCCTGCCCAGGCCAATCGTCAACGGCCATTGGTGGGTCCCAGTCGATGATGAAAACACAATGGTCTTCAACTGGTCCTACAGCATGGGAGCAGCGCTGGGCCCGGATGAAAACGACGATGAGGCGAACGGCCCGCGTGCCGTGGATCAGAAAACGTTTCGATCCTATCGAAACAAGGACAACAACTGGCTCCAAGATCGGACCGTTCAAAGATACGAGACGTTCACTGGGATCGTGGGGATCAACACGCAGGACCGAGCGGTGCAGGAGTCAATGGGACCAATTGTGGACCGCTCTCTCGAGCATCTCGGACAGACCGATCGCGCGGTCATTCAGGCTCGGAAGATGCTCCTTGACGCTATCCGAGTCGTCGAGGACGGCGGCACACCCCCGGGCGCTGATGACACCTACTACACCGTACGCGCAATCGAGCGCGTCCTTCCGCCTGGCGTGCAGTGGCAAGACGCCCTACTGGCCGAGATGTATGGCGCGAAGCAGAATGGGCGCGTAACTGAAACGGCTGCCACCAAGCCTGGCTAGGATGCTGAGCTAGCCGCGCTCGTCAGCAACGGCTTGAATTCGCGGGCATCGAACCATTGACCCGTGACGCCGTTGCCGTCTTGCTGAGCCAGAAAGACCGCTGCCGGCACACAGCTTTCCGGCTTCACGGCTGTCGGATCGGGACCCTCGTAGGGCGGAAAGCGATCATTGACGATGTGGCCTGGCAGAAGGATATTCGCGGCTACCCCATAGGGCTTGAGCTCGTGAGCGATGGCGGGCACATAACACATGACCGCCCCCTTCTCGGCGGCGTAATCCGCATACCGCTGGGGAACACCTGGCTTGCCCGCGCCTGAGCCAATGACGATCAGCGAGCCCTTGCCCTTAGCCATGAGCCGGGGAGCGAGATATCGACAGGTGCTCATGCAGCTCTTGACTCCCTGAGTCAGTACATGATCCACGTCGTCATCGGTGAGCTTCCAGAACGGTATCTTGCCCCGATGCTCGTCAAATAGCGACTGCAGCCGCTCGTCATGGATTGACAGGGCACGAAGAGCGCCACCCACCGTGTGGACGACGATGTCAAAATCAAGATGATTGTCGTCCAGCCATTGCATCAAGTCCGGGTATGCGTTGCGCTCGAACACCTCGAACGGTCGATCGTGCGCCTGGCGGCCGTAGCTCCGCACCTCGCTGGCCATCTCTTCCAGAGCGTCCGGGCGGCGCCCCAGCCCGATGATGTCGGCTCCCTCCTGGGCAAAGCCGACTGCGATGGCGCGCCCTATCCCGCTGCTGGCGCCAATCACGATTGCAGTTTGGCCAGCCAGCTTATCCAATCCGGCTACTCTCCTAACCTGCAGGTTTGGCCGCGGCTATTTCAGCTCCCACTCGTAGATGTTCCAGGCCAGACTGGATGCAAACTCAGCCACCAGGTGTGGCAAGGCAATCTCCCCCGAATGCGGCCCCGCAGTATAGTCCAGCCTCGGGGAGAGGAGGGCCAGGGATGCGCTGGAACGATTTGCGTGAATTCATCAATCGCCTGCGAGACAGCGGCGACCTCACCGATGTCAAGGGCGCGCACTGGGACCTCGAGATCGGCGTCATCTCCGAGCTCATGATCGAGCGGGGTGGTCCCGCCCTTCTCTTCGACGAAATCCCCGACTACCCGAAAGGCTTCCGCATCCTCACCAACGCCGATCGGATGGCCAGGAAGCTTGCCATCACGTTGGGGCTCAACCCCGACGCCAGCCTGGCCGACATGTCAGCCGAGTGGAACCTGGCCAGCAAGGACTACGAGCAGATTCCGCCGATGGTTCAGCCGACCGGCCCCGTCATGGAAAACGTGATCAGCGGATCAGACATCAACTTGTGGGCGTTCCCCGCCCCCAAGTGGCACGAGGCGGACGGAAACCGATATCTCGGAACCGGCGTCTGCGTCATCCAAAAAGACCCGGAGACCGGCTTCGTCAACGTCGGCTCCTACCGCGTGGCGGTCCACGATGAGAAGACGGCCATCATCTTCATCGAGCCCAGCAAGCACGGCGACGTGATCCGTCGCAAATACTGGGACCGCGGCGAGAAGGCCCCGGTGGCGGTCTCCGTCGGCCAAGAGCCGATCCTGACCGCGCTCGGCGGCAGTGTAGTCCACTGTCCGTACGGCGTATCGGAGCTGGAGGTGGCCGGCTATTTGCAGGGGAGCCCTTACCCCGTAGTGCTGGGGCCGGTCACCGGCCTCCCCCTCCCCGCCACCGCGGAGATCGTCTTCGAGGGCTACATGCCTTCCCCTGACCAGGCCCTGCTACCGGAAGGGCCGTTCGGTGAGTGGACTGGTTATTACGGGCATGGCCGCACGCCGGAGACGCCCATCGAAGTCAGCGCCATCTATCATCGCAACAATCCGATCATCTTCGGCTCCCCGCCCGTGCGCCCGATTTCAAAGCTCCATCGACTTGGCGAGGTGGACTTGCGGACCGAGCGCGAGCTTGAGAAGGCTGGGGTTCCTGGCGTTCAGCGTGTGGTCACCCTTTCGGCGCCCAACTTCAGAGTTGTCAGCGTGCGCCAGATGTACGACGAGCACTTGGAAGACGTCATCCGAGTAATCGCGCCTGGGGGCATGCACCACATGGGGAACTACATCTGGGTTCTCGTGGACGACGATATTGACGTCTTCAACACGCAGGAGGTGCTATGGGCCATCGCTTCCCGAACGATTCCCCAGACGGCAGTGCGGACTATTCCGGGCATGGCCGACTGGCAGCTCGATCCACGCATCCCGCCCGGAGAGCGCTCCGATCCGACGATGGCGCATGCGCAAGACCGGGGCCGCCAGCCCTACCGAGCCGACAGCCTCATCATCAATGCTTGTCGGCCCTTCGAATGGAAAGACCAGTTCCCCAAAGTGAACGTCAATAGCCGTGAGCTTCGTGAGAGAACGGAACAGAAGTGGCATCACCTGTTTAGCTGATCGCATTCG
>DASXTD010000628.1:0-2651 GCA_036505655.1 Chloroflexota bacterium | reverse complement strand
CAGGAAAGGCTCGGTGACCTCTTCCGGTGCAGGGAAGAGCCCTTGCGTTCGCACGATGGCGATAGGATCGTCCTTCCCCGTGTACTTGCCGGCGATATTGTGGAGGCGCGTCGCAGAGACTGACACGATCTGCTCGTTCGGCCTATGGCGCGACCAGATGCCCTCGATAGCGTAGCGGTCGATGTTCTGAAGCAGCGCCGCGACGTCCCAGCCACGCTCGGGCACGTCGAGTCGGATCACACGGTCGCCCGCGCCATCCTCGCTCTTGTAGTCCATGTCAATAACCTGGATGGTGAAACCCTTGTGCATCTCGGGTTTGAGGAGCAACCCGCCATCGTGCATCGGATCGCAGAACGCCAGGTAGAAAGGCAGATTGTAAGCCCCCGGGCCACACTTATCCGCAGTGAAGATGATAAACGCCTCGGCGGCCCGATCTGCATTTTGGGGGTCACGCTCGAACTCGATCTCGGCCACCCCAGGGCCGGCCCCGCGCACATTTCCGGAGGGTGCATCCACCAGGAGGTCCTGACCGGCGCCATAACAACCCTCTTCCTGTGCGATAGCAGTCGCGGCCAGGAAGCAGTCCCACGCGAAGTGGTGGACGGCTTCTGCGCCAGTGCCATGGGTGTGCGACATGAGCAGCGCAATATCGTCGCCCGTATGGGTGACGGTGCCATCGATCAGGAGGGAACCGGTTGCAGCGGCCACACGTCGCTTTACCTCTTCCAACATACGCTCGGTCGGCCGGGTATGGCCTCCAATGCTTCCAACGTCAGCTTTGATCGCGGACAGAGTGACCAGCATGCACTAGACCTCCACAGATTTGGGGTGGGCGCTCGCGGGGACTGGCCCGGCCGGGGCACGCACTGCTCCACCGTGACCGAAGCCATACTACCAAAGGGATACGAGCCTACCGAGCAGTTAGTCGAACCCGGTTCGAAACGCGAGAGACAACCAGACCTCGTTAACCCCTGTCCGGCCTTACCTCAACCTGATCGAGAGACCCTCGCAACGATCTGCTGCGCCGTCCAGGCATCGGTAACTAGGATCAGATTGCGCAGTTCGACTGGAGCGCTCGTTTGGCCAGTCACGAGCCGAACCAGGGCGTCGATCTTCTGTGCGCCCCCGGCCACCAGGATCATGACCTCGGCATTCCGCATCGTCTCGGCGGGCGCGGCGACAACGAGCGAATTCGATTCCTCGATCGCCTCCAGAAACTGGGGCGGGATGTTATCTCGAACTGGAAACAATCGATGAGCGATCTCGGCGGCGGCGAACCGCAGCTCGGGATACTGCGCCTGATACTGCTCGATTCTCCCCAGCGGCTCAGCTATTGCTCCCGACCGGGCGCGCGAGCGGAGCAAATGGTGTGAGGTGTTGAGGCAGCCCATTCCGGCGAGCACGAGATTGACGGGCGTAAAGTCCCAGTGTGTTCCCACTCCTTCCGCCGCATCGCCCATCAAAGCGACCTGCTCTTCGGGTACGCGCAGGGCGGCAGCCAGAGCAAAGGCATTCTCGTCAGCGTCCAGACTGCGGCGGTCTCGTCCGCTCCAGCTTCCCACTCGCGCGCCGCTGCATAACGATGCCACGTGAATGCCCTCGAATCCGCCCGCCCAGGGATGATCGACCAGCGCATCCACTGCATAAGCCGCACCGCGTCCGCTGCTCACGCCGATGCGCATGCCGCGCCGCAGCTGATGCACCAACACCTGGGAGGCACAGGCCTGGCCGAGAGCCCGATGCAAATCGTCGGCTGCCTTGTACGCTTCCTGCACTTCGGGGTGCTGCGGATTGCCGAGATAACGATCAGTGGTGGCTGCCTCCGCACCTACCACATGCGCGACCCTAGCCCGCCAGAGGGGCGTGCGGCGGCTCAGCTCATTTTCCAGGCCCTCGTCATAGCCGAGCAGCCGCGGCCCGCCGGTGTCGTGATAATCGACGATGCCAAACCGCCCGTCGCGCAGCCACCCGCTAAGCCGTCGGTGAATCGTGGACGGCGCATAGCCGAACTGCCGGGCCAGATCCCGGTACGGGACTCCCTCCAGTAAGCGTTTCGCGGCAATCTGGCCCGCGTTGCGCTCCAGCACGTCTTCTTCCACTTGGGTTGCCCGTCCTCATCGCGGCGCTCCGGCCAGCTAGCGCGATAGTCTCGCACTGCCTGGTCTCCGAGGCAAGACGAGGCGCCCCGCGGTTCGACGCTACTAGCCGGGAACCGAACGGGCGGCCGACCTTGAGGAATTGCGGCCCATGTTGCCCGCACGGCCGCGGGCCCTGCCCGCTAGCGGGAGGGTGGGTTGTAGGGCTGGCTCGCGAGGAAAGCCGCCAGGTCCTGGGCGTCCTGCTGAGAAACGCCCAGGTTCGGCATCAGAGCGTTCTGCTTGAGCGACGGCGGGTCCATGATCCAGCGGACCAGGTTCGTGGAGTTGTTCGGGATCGTGTCACCTGCCAGTGTTGGGCGCAAGGTGATGTTCGTTAGGTTAGGACCCACTATGCCAGTAGCCCCGGGCACGCCGCGAATTGTATGGCAGCTGGCGCAGCCGGCCGGCGTGACAATACGCGCGTCCACGAACAACTGACGACCTCGATTGGGATCGCCCGTCACCTGGGGCGCCGGCGTGAGCGGCACCATGGCCACCCGCTCGGTTGAGACT
>DASXTD010000627.1:0-5354 GCA_036505655.1 Chloroflexota bacterium | reverse complement strand
CGAACTTCTAGCCGGCCATCCGTTTCAGACCGTCAAGCTGTTTCGAGCCGTTTCGGACCCCTGGGACATTGGGGTCGCCGGCAACTACTTGATTGGGGTCGCCGAACGCCTGCACCGATTCGGTGTCGAGACAGAGTGGGTTGTAGAGCTTGGTGAACCTGCTCTCATGCTCGAGCGTTTCGCCGAGGGTGCCGATCTCATTGTGTTGTGCACGCACGGGCGCGGAGGATTCGATCGACTCCGCCACGGAAGCGTCGCCGAACGAGTGGTGCGCGAAGCTCACAAGCCGGTGCTGCTGATCAGGGCCGGCGCAACTGTCTCGGCCGCCTCGAATCCCGACGCTCATCAGCCGGCGACCATAGGAGGAACGCCGATGCCGAGCCGGGGAGAGCAATGAGCGCGGGACCAGAACCACCACCACAGCTACCAAGCAAGGACCCTCGCCTCAAGGGCACTCCTCCGCGACCCCTGGTCCCAATCTGGGTTTGGGGCGTCTTGCTGGTCGTTAGCGTGGCATGGAACGCTTGGGCGGTGCTTACGCCTCGGTCGGCCCCGTCTGTCGACCTTCCGTACAGCGGCTTTCTGGACCAGGTGGGCGCTGGGAACGTCGCGAGCGTCACCCTGGCCGGCCAGAACATCGACGGCGTTTTCAAGCAGGCGATTCCCCGGCCTGCGGACGTAGCGCTAGACCCGACCGCCAATCAATCGTCGACCACTTTCGAGCGCTTCACCAGTGTTGTGCCCTCGCAAGGTGACGATCGCCTGCTACCGCTCCTTCAGGAACAGCAGGTCACGGTGACTGCCAAGGACCTGAACGCAGGCTCCTGGCTGATCAATTTGATCAGCACTGCGGCGCCGATCGTCCTGTTCGTCGGCCTGCTTTTCTTCATGGGGCGACAAACGCAGCGCGGCCAGCAGAACTTGCTGGGGTTCGGCCGCAGCGGGGCTCAGATGGTCGCTGAAGAGCGCCCGAGGGTCAGCTTCGCGGACGTGGCGGGGGTCGATGAGGCGAAGCGTGAGCTGCAGGAGATCGTCGGATTCTTGAAGCAGCCGGAGCGCTACCTTCAACTCGGCGCCCGTCTTCCCCGCGGCGCTCTGCTGGTGGGCCCACCAGGGACAGGCAAGACGCTGTTGGCGAGAGCCGTGGCGGGAGAAGCGGACGTGCCATTCTTCAGCATCTCGGCCTCTCAGTTTGTGGAGATGTTCGTCGGCGTTGGCGCGAGCCGGGTCCGGGATCTGTTCAAGCGAGCCAAGACAGCCGCGCCGTCTATCGTCTTCGTGGATGAGCTCGATGCGGTCGGCAGGCAGCGCGGCGCCGGTTTCGGCGGCGGGAATGACGAGCGCGAGCAGACCTTAAATCAGCTGCTGGTGGAGATGGATGGTTTCGACGACCAGACGAAGGTCATCGTGCTCGCGGCCACCAACCGCCCTGACGTGCTCGATCCGGCCCTCCTGCGGCCCGGGCGTTTCGACCGTCAGGTTACGTTGGGGCTCCCCGACCGATTAGGCCGCGCGGCAATCCTGAAGATTCACACGGGACGGCTGAAGCTGGACACCCATGTTGATCTCGAACAGCTCGCGCAGCGAACCCCAGGATTTTCAGGGGCGGACCTGGGGAACCTGGCCAACGAAGCAGCATTGGCCGCCGCCAGGCGCGGCGCAGCCGCGGTCGACATGTCAGATTTTGACTCGGCACTGGACACGATCCTGCTCGGGACGCGCCAGCCGGGCCTGCTGAACGAAGCGGAGCGGCGGCTGGTCGCCTTCCACGAGGCCGGTCACGCGCTGGTGGCCGAGTACACGCCCGGCGCTGACCCGGTCACGCGTGTCACGATCATCCCCCACGGCCAGGCCTTGGGAGTCACCCTGACCGCCGGCGAGGAAGATCGGCGTAACTATACGCGTGATTACTTGCTGGCTCGTCTCGACGTATTGCTGGGTGGACGGGCGGCTGAAGAGGTGGTCTTCGAAGACGCCACTACCGGCGCCGAGAGCGACCTGAAGGCCGCGACCGCGTTGGCCCGCAGAATGGTTGGGTTGTGGGGCATGAGCGAAGAACTAGGCCTGGTCTGGTACGGCGTCGGCGAAATGCATCCGTTCTTGGGTCGCGAGCTAGCCGCGCCTCGTGAATACGCTGAGGCGACCGCCGGCCGAGTCGATGCTGCTGTGCGTGGCCTGATCGAGGAGGCACATCAGCGGGCCAAGACGCTGCTCAAACAGAAGCGCCCGCTGCTAGACGCCCTGGTGGACGAGCTGCTGGCGGAAGAGAGCGTGGATCGGGCACGCTTGAATCAGTTGCTGAGTGCCGTCGGGCCGGTTCGACGGGTCGCGTGAGCATATTTCCGCCGGGCCAACCGCCGGGCTCCCTAACTACTTCGGTCGGGAATGGTGAAGAAGAACGTGGTTCCCTTCCCGGGCATCGAGTCCACCCAGATCCGCCCGCCATGCCGCTCTACTATCCGCTTGCAAATCGCCAGGCCGATGCCACTGCCTGGGTACTCAGACTGCGAATGCAGCCGCTGAAAAACTCGAAAGATCCGATCCATCTGGTCAGGGGGGATTCCAATGCCGTTATCCCTCACCGAAAAGACCCAGCCGCCTGCCGCTCGCTCGGCTCCGACTTCCACTCGAGGGGCAGCGTCGCCATGAAACTTGATGCCATTGGCAATCAGATTTTGAAACAGTTGTCCTAGTTGGACCCGGTCCGCCTGCACGTGGGGCAGATCCCCATGCATCACTCGCGCCTTACTGTCCGCGATCGCTGGCCCAAGACCCACCATCGCCTCGTCGAGGACCTCACCCGAGTCTACGAGCTCGACAGCGAGCTCCCGCGAGCCCGTTCGTGAGTAGCGCAAGAGGTCCTGAATGAGCTGCTGCATGCGCAGGCCGCCATCGACGGCGAATTGAATGAACTCGTCGGCCTCGTGGTCGAGCTTGCCCACGTAGCGGCGCTTGAGCAGCTCGAGAAAGCTGACCACCATTCGCAGCGGTTCCTGGAGGTCGTGTGAGGCCACGTAGGCAAACTGTTGGAGCTCGGCGTTCGACTGTTCGAGCTCGGCGCTGCGACGAGCGAGCGCCTCTTCCCACTCGCGTCGCTCGCTGATGTCGCGAATGATGCTGATGACCAGCGTCTCGCCGGTGACATTCAGCGGGCTCAGGCTGATCTCGACGGGCAGCTCGGTGCCGTCTTTGCGGCGCGCCCGAAGATCCAAGCCTGCCCCCATCGGGCGAGTGCGTGCATCGGCCATGTAACGGGTCCGATGGCCCGCGTGCTCACCCCGGATTGACTGAGGTACCAGCATCTCGACCAGCTGGCCGAGCAGCTCTTCTCGCCGATAACCGAACAGGACTTCCGCTTGGCCGTTGACGATCTGGATGCGGCCTTGCCCATCGACGATCACTACGGCGTCGGGCGCCGCCTCGAGAATGCCCTGGAAGAACTCCGAAGTTGAGGTGGGCAGCGCGCCCGAAAGCCCTTCCTGCATGGCGCGAGTATACGGAATACGATCCCCCTTCCCCGGTGACCCACCCCCCTAAATGGGTAGCACCCATGCTGCCCGAACCGGCTGCAATGACCGCCCTTAGGACCATGGTGACCCTGCATACCGCCGCGTACCCTTCTGGTAAGAGGGTTTGCCCGAAGGAGGCAAGACAATGAGTCGGACACAATTTTGGCTCAGCGCCGGTGGCATCCTGATTTGGACGGCAGTGGTCGGTGCGCTCCTGCTCAGTCGGGACCTGCTCGATATCGCGATCATGGCAGCCATTCTGCCCGTCGCGGCCCTGATTGCCCTGTCCATCCGCACGTTCCCCTGGGCAGCCAAGCTGATCAGCGAAGACCTGTACCAGGTTCATCGGCTGCGATGGTGGAATCGACCGGCAGCCACAGTGATTGCGGTTACCAGTGATCCGCGGTGCGCTCGGGGCTACCAGGTCGGCGATACCTGGACCATCGATGAGCACGGAGCCGTTTCTCCGCGTCTCTGCCAGGCTGCTGCAATCGCGATCGAGGACCGGACGTTCCCTGAAGCCGCGAATCCAGAGGGCGAGGTGCAGGTCAGGTGCAGCTGCCCGCTGAGTCACCGTGAAGTGACCTTCGCCGTCCACGCCATCACAGCGAATGGCCATGCCACGTAGCCTCTTGTGATTGGGCTTCGCCGCGATCTGAACGCGCTCGACTTCACCCTTCTGGTGCTCGGTGCCGAGATCGGAGCCGACGTCTATATTGTCGCGGCCCTCGGCGCGGGCTACCTGGGCCCAGCCCAGCTGGTGGCCTGGGTCTGCGGCGGGTTCATGGCCGCGGTCATCGTGCTCGGCTTTGTCCAATGCGCGCTGATCTATCCGGAAGTGGGCGGAACGTACGCCTACGTGCGCCATGCGTTCGGGATCCCGGCCGGCTTTGCGGCGGGCTGGGCTCTCTATCTGGGCGAAGCGATCTTGCTCCCGGTGTTTCCCACCGCGTTCGTCAACTATTTGACCTACTTCCTTCCAAACCTCAGTGACCCCGAGCGGCTGGCGGTCACGGTGGTTCTGATCGCGACTGTGACTGGGATCAACATTCTGGGCGTTCGGGCGAGCGGGCGCATCAACGATGTGCTGACGCTCACCAAGCTCATCCCTTTGCTGCTCCTCATCGTAGCCGGTCTGGCGGTGGCCTTCTGGCGCCCCGAAACCCTCAGCGAACGGCTGGTCCCCTTTGTCCCGTTGGGCTGGGGCGGATTCGGGCCGGCGCTCATCCTCATCTTTCTTGCTTACGCGGGATTCGAATTGGCCGTGCTGCCTGCCGGAGAGGTCCAAGAGCCCAGGCGCACGATGCCCCGGGGCCTGTTGATCGCGGTCGGCATCACGACGCTGGTTTACATCCTGTCGTCGTTCGCCGTCACGGTCGGGGTACCCTGGCGAGAGGCGGCGGGTTCAGCGCATCCGCTTGCCGATGCGCTGGGAGGCCTTTCTGACACTCTAGGATGGAGCGGGATGCCCTCAGGTCTTCTCATGAGCCTGGGCGGTCTGATCAGCATCGGGGCCGCCTTTGACGTGTATACGCTGAGCGTGGCTCGCTTGAGCTATGCGATGGCCGCGGATGGGCTCCTGCCGCGCCCGCTGGCGTGGGTGCACCCGCGGTTCGGCACCCCGGCGGTCGCGCTGCTGGTTCAGGGCGGATTTGGTTTCCTGGCCGGCCGCGTCCTCGATCTGCCCCATCTGATCGACGCCGGCATGTTCCTCATCGGTCTCTGCTACGCTGCTACAAGCCTGGCGGCGCTGCGGCTGGTCTCACACCATCCTGAGCAGCGGCTGCATATCCCTGGGTTGCACGTCTGGCTTTGGTTGGGAGGGGCCGCTGGGCTGTACCTAGC
>DASXTD010000626.1:0-6965 GCA_036505655.1 Chloroflexota bacterium | reverse complement strand
AGCTCAACTTCGGCGAGTTCGAGATCTCCGAGATGTCGATGTCCTCCTACTTGATCGCTAAGGATCAGGGGGCCGACATGGTCATGATCCCGGTCTACCCTACCCGCCGCTGGTTCCACACCGAGCTGATGATGCATGAGGACGCCGGCATTAAGACGCCGAGCGACCTTACGGGCAAGCGCCTGGGCGTGCCCGAATATCAGCAGACCTCGTCACTCTGGGTCAGGGGGGTGCTGGAGCACGACTTTGGCGTCTCACAGTACAGCGTGGAATGGTACATGGAGCGCACCGAGGAGCTCAGCCATGGCCACGGCACTGGCTTCGCGCCCCCCAAGGGCATCAAGTTCCATCGTGTCCCACCCGACAGGAGCCTCGCTATGATGCTCACCAACCACGAGCTAGATGCCTCGATGGGCACTGGCCGTGCCCGGGGCGACTCCTGGAACATGATCGACCGCTCCAGCACCATGCGACCGCCGGCATCGGCCTGGGCCAAAGTGAAACCGGTCTTCCCGGACGCACGGGAGGAAGCCATCCGTTTCTTCAAGGCGCACGGGTTCTATCCCGCGAATCACGCCTATGTGATCCGCGGCGACATCAACGAGAAATACCCCTGGGTCGCCTTTAACCTCTACAAGGGGTTCATCGAGTCGAAGCGGCTCTACCAGAAGAACCTTCCCAGCAGCATTCCGTCCGGCTTGATCTTCGGCCAACACTATCTGCGCGAGACCCAGCGCATCTTTGGCGAGGACCCCTACCCCTACGGTGTGCAGGCCAACCGCGACTACATCCAGACCTGCATCGACTTCTCGTTCGAGCAGGGTTTCATCAAGTCGAAGCCCAAGATCGAAAACCTATACGCCCCCGCCGTTCGGGATTTTTAGCGCGAAAACAGCTTGCCAGGAGAGGCGATCACCTGCGACTGCGCCGCCTTTTCGCGCTGCTGGCACTGGCGGCGTGCTGCGTCCCTACGGTGAGCTCCGCGCAGACAGAACTAGGAGAGGCGGAACCGCGCCGCAGCCCGGGAGCGTCCTTCTGGCCGACGATTTCCAAGATGCGGGCGCGGGTCAGCTACCGAAGGCGTCCCCGAACGAGAACCTCTATCACTTCGGCTACCAGGATGGCGAGTACATCTCCCAGCGGATCAGCACCGAAGGGACTCCCTACGCCACCGTCTTGCTCCACGGCACGTACAGAGACCAAAGATCAGTCGAGGTGGTAGAGGCGGGCGCAATTGTCCCATAGGATCTTGCGCTTGGACTCCTGGCTGAGGCCGGGGATAGACATGAACTTCTCGCCGGCTTCGGGGAAGGCTGAGTCGAAGTGGGGGAAGTCGGAGGAGAGGACCAGGTTGTCGTCGCCAATGCTCGCGATTAGGCCCGGCAGGCTCCATTCCTCGCACTCCACTGCGGCCCAGCACTGCCGCTTCCAGTACTCGACCGGCGGCTGCTCTAGGTTCTGATAAGCATCGCCCTGGAATTGCCCGAACTTTTCCCACTCCGCCTCGAGTCGGAATAGCCAGTAGCTCACCCAGGAAGCGCCCGCCTCCAGGAACGCGCAATGCAGCAGAGGATGGCGCTCCAACACGCCGCCGAACAGCAGCTCCATGAATGTGCACATGTGGCCGACCGGACGCGAACTGGCGTGGGTGTAGAGGTGCGTCGGGTAGGCTCCGTAGCGCGCCTCCATCTGGCCGGACAGGCCGTTGTGGAAGCCGATGGCGAGCTGGCACTCCTCCGCCGCTGTCCAGATTGGTTCGTAGACCGGATCGTCGAAGGGCTCGCGGTTCGGGCGCGGATCGAGGAAGATGCTGACCGCGCCGAACTCCTTGGCGCGCCGGATCTCAGCCACCGCGGCATCCACGTCGCCGACGTAGATCATGCCGTTCATCTTCAACCGCGCCGGCTCGTAGGCACAGAAGTCGTGGAGCCAGCCATTGAACGCATGGCGAAGGGCGACCGCGGCGGCCACGTCAGGCGCGCGATTCACGCCGAGGGCCAGCGTGGGATATAGGACCGCCACGTCGATGCCCTCGCGATCCATGGCGCGGAGCTGGCCGGCGGGATCGACATAGCTGCCGTCGCCGCCAACGTACGCGTCGTACTCGTGCCTCCGCTGGCGGCGGACCTCGCGGATGTTTTCAGTAGGGCCGCTGATCAGGCCGGAGTAGCCCTTGCTGGCGCCGGCCCACTCGTAGACTTTGTCCTCGAGCTCGGGATCGATGTAGCCGCGCCACAAATCCCAGGGCTCCGCCATGTGCATGTCGCTATCGAGCCACTTGAGGCCATGCTTCATATCGTTTACCCCGCCATCGGTCGTGAGGCCGCGGTCTCGGCTTTGGTGATGAACTCGAGGACGGCCGGGCAACCGGACTGAGTCACCTCAACGGCCCGCTGTAACGCCGGCACGATCTCGGCTGGCTGAGTCACTCGTTCGCTCCAGGCGCCCAGCCCCTTCGCAACCAGGCTGTAGTCGCCTCCCTGGGTGAGCGCACTGAACCGCTCCTCCGCCACCGCGGTGGAATGGGTCTCCGCAGCCATGGTGCCGTTGTTCAGCACGATGGTGAGGATGCCGATGCCCGCCCGCACGGCGGTTTCCAGGTCCATGCCCACCATGCCAATCGCGGCGTCACCCATCAAGTGCATGCACAGCTTGTCGGGCGCGGCTAGCTTGGCGCCCATCGTCGCGCCCAGGCTGAAACCCAGCTGGGTAGACTTGCCCCAGCCAATGTAGCTGCCTGGCTCGATGGCCTCCCAGAAGGGAATGATCTGATTCCGCGGGCCGCCCGAGTCGTGGGTGACGATGGCATTGCGGCGATCGATGTTGTGCATGAGGTCCCAGATTACCCGATACGGGTTGAGCGGCACCTCGTCCGCGGTCAGCCTCGGCATCCACTCTGCCAGCCAGTGCTCTTTGACCCCCGCTAGCTCGGCCGCCACGCCATCGTGGGCGCTCCGATCTACCCGGCGGCTCTTGATTTCGTCGATCAGCTGCTGCAGCACCAGCCTGGTGTCGCCCAGGATCGCATGGTCGGCCCGGTAATCCTTGTTGATGTCCCACTCGTTGTTCGTGGTGTGGATCATGACCTTGCCGGGCGGGATAGTGACGCCAAAGCTGGTGCGGGACAGGCTGCAGCCGACGCCGAATACCACATCGGCCTTCTTCAAGAAGTGGGCCAGCGCGGCGGTCGTGGTGGTGCTCCCGGCCCCGAGTGCGAGGGGATGATCCTCGGGGAACGCGCTCTTGCCGTTCAGCGTAGTCAGGACTGGGATCCGCAGTAGCTCGGCGAGCTCGACCAGCTCGGCGCTGGCGTCCGCGAACAGCACGCCCTGGCCGGCGTGGATGACCGGCTCCCGCGCGGCCAGCAGCGCGTCCAGCGCGGAGCGCACGTCGCCCGGGTCGCCCATGCTCCGCAGCGGCTTAGCGGGCTCATAGTTGAACTGCTCGTCCGGCATCTCCTCGACCGCGACGTCCGCCGGTACCTCCAGCATGACAGGACCGGGCCGGCCGGTGCGCATCTCATAGAAGGCGCGCCGGACCAGGTCCGGAATGCGATCGGCGGTGGGAACCGTCGTTGCCCATTTGGTCACGCCCGTGAAGTTGCGAGCAGCCCAGAAGTTCGGGAGTACGTCCATCCGCCGCCGCTCGGTGCCGCCGGGCAGAAGGAGCATCGGGATGCCGTTGGCGAAGGCCTGGGCCACGCCCGCGTAGGAGTTCTCCGCGCCGGGCCCCGATTGCATCACGAAGACCCCGATCCGTTTGCCTTTGGAGGTGCGGCTGTAGCCGTCCGCCATGTTCACGCCGACCCGCTCCTGGCGGCAGACGATGGGACGAATACCGGCCGCGGCCAGCGCGTCGATCAGCGGATTCTGTGGGAAACAGAAGAACGTATCGACGCCCTCACCCTTGAGAGCTTCGGCGACGACGGCTGCGCCCTTCATCGTGTCATCTCGCGGCCGCCCCTACCCAACCCCACGGGGGTTGGCTTCCGGGACCGCTCCGCTGCGCTACGCTCCGTCGCCGGCACCCGAGCCACAATAGCGTCGCCGACTGCCTCCTCGAGCGAGAGGCCCGACGGCGCGAACAGGCCGGCTGAACGCACTCGATAGCCGGTTGGGTCGAGCGCGCGCAGCACGCCCTCGGACTCGAAGTCTTTAAGAATCTGCAGCAGGTGCTCGCGAATGGTGACGATGAAGGCATCGCTGCCACCCAGGTGCTCTTGAGAGCGATCGTAAATTGCACCCATGCTCTCCTGCACCGCGCTGTCCTGGGTCCCGATCCCCTTGATCCCGGTGAACGAGCCACCGTTCGCCTGAAGCTCGCGGTCGATCAGATAGTCGTTGGCTTTGTTCAAAACGGGCCGGTCAGTGGCAGGGTCCGTCTCGCCGTGGATGAAGTTCCAGTCCACGATTGCCGCGTGCTCGCGCTCGGTGAGAGGACGGTCCGGGTGATACTCGATGCTGAGGAGCATGGTGTTCTCGTCGTCGATCGGCACCCAGGCGTGGACGCCGATTGGATCATCATCTCCCAGGCGGGTGATGAGCTTGTGGAACGGCAGCATCCACTGATTCACGCTCCAGTAGTCGCGGCCGTCGCCCAGGATGCGTCGATTCGCGAACATGAGACCGCAGCCGGTCGCCACCGTGTGAGCCAGACTCGGGCGAGCGATGGCCTCTCGAGTCGGTCGACCGGGCTCGCGCGTGCCTCGATGCAAGAACGCGAGATGGGTGGGATCGAAACCGCCCTCGACGCCCTGCAGCCAGTTCGTTTCCTGCCAGCGCCGGGTCAAATGGCGATGGCTGTCCGGCACCAGAGTCCATTCCAGCTCTGGGAACTCGGGCTCCGTTCCGGCCGGACCCATGTACGCCCACACCACGCCGCCCATCTCTCGACACGGGTATGCAATCACCCTAATCTTGTCGGCGAAGCTAGTTTCCGGCGGTTCGTTGGGCATGTCCACGCACTGACCCATGACATCGTATTTCCAGCCGTGGTAGACGCACCGCAGGCCGCACTCCTGGTTGCGCCCGAAGAACAGCGACGCTCCGCGATGCGCGCAGTGCTCTTCGAGCAGACCGACTTTTCCGTTGGTATCGCGAAACGCAATCAGGTTCTCGCCCAGGAGCTTCAAGCGGACGGGTGGGCCGTCGGGCTCTGGGAGGTGGGTCGAAAAGAGGGCCGGAATCCAATAGCGACGCATCAGATTCCCGAATGGCGTCCCCGGCCCGACCCGCGTGAGCAGCTCGTTCTCTTCACGACTCAGCATTTGACGGCCTCCTGGCGAGACAGCGCGGACTCCGTCCTCAGCGCCGCGTGCGATGTTATAGCCGGACGGTGAGATAATGGCGGGGCCGACCTCGGGGCGGCGAAGGTGGAGCGTGAAGGGATAACTGTTGCAGGTTCCCGACTCCGAATCTCAACTGGATGCGGCCCCCTTCTCGACTGGCTTTAACGATGAGGGACGACCGCGAGCGCGCAGCACAGTGCCGCCGCAAACCATCGCACCCTTCGGGTTTCTTACGCCCCAGGCGAAGTTCGGCGACGTCGAGCGCGGCAATCCGTTGCCCTACACATTGCCGGCTGACCGTCGGAGACAGGTGGGCCTGGAGCGCGACACCTGGCAGCTCGAAGTGGTGCCCGATCCCGAAAGCGATGCCGATGTGGAGCAGCCACTTTCCCGGGCATTGCGCACCGCTCTCGACTTTGCGGGACTGATGAAGCTCGCCGAACAGCACGCTGTTCGTTATCTGAAGGGCATCACCTGCAACAACATGGGCGAGCCGCTCGGCGTGGGCCTGTGGGAGGGTGTCCCCCTCCGCGAGGTCGTCTGGATGGCCAAACCCACCCAGAATGTCCGCCGGGTCTTCTACTACGGCTACCACAACGACGCCCCGGCCCAGATGTTCCAGAGCTCGCTGGCCATCGGCCGCGTGCTGGAAGATCCGCCCGGCGAGCTGCCTGTGTTGCTCTGTTACAAGCTCAACGGCGAGTGGCTGTCCGGAAAACGGGGCGGTCCGGTACGGATGCTGGTGCCGGAGGCCTATGGATTCAAGTCAGTCAAATGGCTTCAGCGAGTGGTCCTCACCAACGAATACCGAGCCAACGACACCTACGCGCTCGGGAACAACGATCTCGACAGCCCCATGAAGACGTTCGCTCGATTTGTGCACGTGCCGGCGCACCCATTGGCCGGCGAACCCCTCACGATCACTGGTCTGGCTCAGGTAGGCTTGTCGGGCCTCGCCCGAGTCCAGTACTGGGTGCACCCGGAGGACGCCCCGTTGCCCGCCGACGATCCGCTTTTCGAAGGCGGCGACTGGCGCGATGGGGACATCCTCCCGCCTCCTGACGATTGGGGCGCAGGACTGCCATCTGGCCGACTACCGGAGGTGCCGCTCCAGTTCGACCCGGCGACGGGGAGACCCCATCAATGGCCATTGCGGTACACGGTCATCCATTGGACCGCGACACTGCCCGGACTCCCGCCCGGCCAGTACCAGCTGCGCTGCCGGACCATCGACCTCAACGGCGTCGCCCAGCCGATGCCCCGCCCCTTCCCCAAGTCGGGTCGGGTGGCGATTCAGCAAGTGCCGCTCATCATAGAAGACTGATAGCACCCCCAGAAAAGTCTTATCGCTCACCATCCGCATGGGCGAGTACACTACTGCCCGGCAAGCCGAGCCCAGCGAAGCGGAGCGTGTCGGGGCGCAAGGCCAGAAATGTGCATGAGTGACGGGCCGAGTACCCCTGGTGCTAAGTCGAACGGCGGTAGGAGATGGGGATGGTTCGGGTAATCTCGATCACAGAGGCACTCGGTAGCGGGGGGCCGGAGATCGCCCGTTTGACCGGAGATCGCATGGGAATGCCCGTGGTGGACCGCGAAGTCTTCCTGTGGGCGGCTCAAGAGGCCGGGGTATCTCCGGAGACCATCGAAGAGGCGGAACGCGCTCCCTCTTTCCTCGAAA
>DASXTD010000625.1:0-7150 GCA_036505655.1 Chloroflexota bacterium | reverse complement strand
GCTTTCTTCGGCGTCAAGCCGGAGCTGGTGCTGAAGGGGGGGATGATCTCCTACGCGGCCATGGGCGATGCGAACGCCTCGATTCCCACTCCCGAGCCAGTGCTATATCGTCCGATGTTTGCCGCCGCCGCGCCCCATGCGACCACGCTCACCTTCATGTCTCAGGCTGGAATCGAGTCAGGGCTTCCTGGCCAACTGGGAATGAGAACGCGTGTGGAGCGCGTGACGGGCTGCCGTGGGCTGGGTAAGCGGGACATGGTGCGCAACGACGCCACGCCCGTCATCGAGGTGGACCCAGAGCGTTACGAGGTGCGAGCGGACGGCGAGCTGCTCACCTGCGAGCCCGCCAGTGTCCTTCCGATGGCCCAGCGGTATTTTTTGTTCTGATGGCGAGAAGATGACGCACAACGCAACGAGCGGAACGGCCAATACCCCCTCCCCCCTGGCGGGGGAGGGTTGGGGAGAGGGGGGCGCGACGCGCCTGCTCGACCTGTTGCAGGTCGTGGACCGCTCATTTCCGACGGGGGCCTTCGTCCACTCCGCCGGCCTCGAGTGGCTGGCGGGAGAGAAGCTCTTGTCGTTGCAAGATGTGCTCCGGCTGCGATTGTCGGAGCAGTTGGGCCGCTTCGAGCTGGTGTTCCTCCTGCGTGCCTATGAAGGGAACGCAGTTGCGCTCGATGCTCGGTACCATGCCCGACTGATGGCTCGCGAAGCCCGCGAAGCCAGCTCGCAGGTCGGACGCCAGTTCCTGGAGAACGGGGTGGACCTGTTCGATGATGCTGAGCTAGGTGCGTTCGCTGCCCGAACCCCGCACGCGCACTATCCAATATCGTTTGCCGTCGTCGCGCGCGCATTAGAGATACCGATACAGGGCGCGGCCTTGACCTACGCGTTTCAGACGGTGCGGGGGCAGGTCTCGGCGGCGCAGCGACTGACACGGTTGGGGCAAACGGAAGCTCAGCGGCTGATCCACTCGCTGAAGCCCGCCATTGAAGACGCGGTTGCAATCGCACGTGAAACGCCGTTGGAACTGGCGGGTGGCTTCGCGCCCATCCTGGATATCGCCGCAATGGCCCACGAGCGCCAGCCGGTACGACTGTTCGTCTCGTGAAACCGCTGCGCATCGGAATCGGTGGTCCAGTCGGATCCGGCAAAACTGCCCTCATGCACCGGCTGTGCGTGGCGCTCCGCGAGGAACGCGAGATCGCAGCCATCACCAACGACATCTACACGAGGGAGGACGCCGAATTCCTCACGCGAGCAGGGGCTCTCCCTTCGGAACGGATCCTGGGAGTCGAGACTGGGGGCTGCCCGCACGAGGCCATCCGCGAGGATTGCTCGATGAACCTGGCCGCCGTGCATGACATGGAACGGCGGTTCCCGTCCCTTGACCTGATCCTGATCGAGAGTGGTGGTGATAACCTGGCTGCGACCTTCAGCCCCGACCTGGCTGACTATACGATCTACGTGATCGACGTGGCCGCGGGCGACAAGATCCCCCGTAAGGGCGGCCCTGGCATCACGCAGTCGGACTTGCTCGTGATCAACAAGACGGACCTAGCGCCGGCAGTGGGCGCGTCGCTGGAGGTCATGGATCGGGACAGCAAGCGGATGCGAGGCGACGGCCCCTTCGTGTTCACGAACCTGCGCCAGGGTGCCGGCGTCGAAGCGATCTCCGGTTGGGTTGCGGCTAAGCTCGATGCACGGGGGCGCTGAGCTCGTCTTTTCGCGCGAAGGCGAGCGGACCGTACTGCGCAAGAGCTGCTCGCAGCTCCCGCTGCAGGTTCAGCGAGCGCTGTGCGGGCCGAGCGGCGAGGCTATCGTCACTCTGCTCAGTCCGACGGGGGACCTGCTCGAGGACGATGACGTCGAGCTCGAAGTCATCTGCGAGCCCGGCGCCGACGTGGTGCTCCGCCAGGCCAGTGCGACCCGGCTCCATGGCTGCGAGTCTGGAGCCATCGCGTTCAGCGGGCACTTCGAGGTGGGCGTCGATGCTCGACTGCGCTATCTACCGCTGGAGCTCATCCCATTCGCCCACGCCAACTACCGTCAGCACCTGGAGCTCGAGCTGGACGATGGCGCTGAAGCTGTGGTGTGGGAGGTGATTGGTCCCGGCCGGGTGTGGGAAGTGGACGCTCCTCGCCAACTCGGTTTGCAGCTCGAAGCCTGGGTTCAGGGTGAGCTTGCGTTTGCGGACTTATTGCGGCTGAATGGACCCAATCGAATCGCCACTGCAGGTCACTCGCACGTCGGGTGTCTCCTGCAATTCGGGCCGAGCTTCACCCAGGCCGACGCTGATCATCTTCACGAAGGTCTCACCGCGGCGGGCCTGATCGGAAGCGCCTCACTGCTCCCGAGCTACGGCGTCGGGGCCCGCGTCATTGCCGGTTCCGCCGATCAGATCTTGCGCGTCTTTGAATCTTTGTCGGGAAGAGCGATTACTGTGGATGGTCCGGCCAGAGGCGGGCTCCGTGGAGCACCCGAAGAATGATGACTGTATCGATACTCCGATCCACGGTGTATACGACGAGGTAGGGAGTGCGACCTATCGGCAACTCCCTGGTGCCAGGTATTCGTCCTGTTCGGCCGAGGTTCGGATAGTTTCCGAGTCTGGCTGCCTGGCCACGTATGGCGGTTTGGGCGTGAAAACAAGCGAGCGCTTATGATTAGCCCGAGTAGCCTTCAGCGAGGGAGAGCCGTGCCCAAGGACCTGCGGTCGTTCGTGGATGAGCTGGCCGAGCGGCGACCGGGTGAGATGAAGATCGTCCGCGAGCCGGTCGATCCGCGGTTCGGGATGACGGCAATCGCGGCCGCCTTCGAACGCAGGGGCGAGTTCCCGGCCATCTACTTCGAGCATGTGAACGGGAGCGAAGTGCCGGCCGTCATCAACCTGACCGCCAGCTACGACCGACTCGCGCTCGCTTTAGAAACAACGTCACAGGACATGGTTCCGACGTATTCGGAGAAGCAGGGCAAGCCGATTCCGCCTCGAGTGGTCGAGACCGGGCCGGTAAAAGAGGTGATCTGGCGGGACGACGAGGCGGATCTGACCCGCCTGCCGATCCCGACGCACAACGAGCTGGACGGCGGTCCGTACTTGACCGGAGCCGCGCTGGTGGCGCGTGATCCGGAAAGTGGCATCCTCAACGTAGGACTGTACCGGCACCAGATTTTTGGCCCGCACGAGATGGGCGTCTGGTTTCTGACCGGCCACCACGGGCTGTACATCCACCAAGCTTACGAAGCGCTGAACCGACCAATGCCAGTCGCCATCTCCATTGGCCACCACCCGGCGGTCATCATGGGCGCGGTCTCCCGAGTGCCGGGGATGGGCGGCGAATACGAAGAAGCGGGGGCACTGCTCGGCGAGGCCGTCGAGCTGGTCAAATGCGAGACCAACGACCTGCTGGTACCTGCGCGCGCTGAGATTGTCATCGAGGGCGTGATCGAGCCAGGTGTTCGCCGCGAAGAAGGACCATTCGCGGAATGGCCCGGCCTGTACACGGAGCAGGGTCCCAAGCCGGTCATCAAAGTCACAGCCATCACCATGCGGAAGGACGCGATCTTCTACGACGTCTTCGCTGGCCACCGCGAGCACCAGGTGCTGGGAAGTTTACCGAGGATGGGGAGCATCTATTCTCGAGTCAAGCAAGCCGTGCCCGGGGTGAAAGCGGTCAACGTGCCCGCTCACGTCCGCATGCACTGCTACATCTCGTTCAAGAAGCGCCTCGATGCCGAGGTCAAGAAGGCTGCGTTCGCCGCGCTGCTCACCGAGCCCGAGAACTTGAAAGTCATCGTCCTGGTGGACGACGACATCGACGTGTTCAACGAGCCGGAGGTGATGTGGGCCATTGGCACCCGCTTCTCGGCGGATACCGGACTGCACGTCATTCGCGACTGGTCGGGGCCGGGCGGGCTGATCCCGACCGGCTGGGACTACCTGCCGGACGGCACCAAGCAACCGAAGATGATCAGCGCCTTGATCATTGATGCCACCAAACCCTTGCCGCCAGCAGCATTCCCCCCGCGAGCCCAGGTCCCGCGCGAGCTCGTGGATGCGATCGACCTCGACCAGATCGCCCAACCGTTTGACGCGGCCGAAGGGGTCAAGACCACCTAGGAGAGAACGATGGAATTGCGTGAGCGAGCGATTCAGGAGCTCAAAGCCATCGTGGACCAGTACGCGGCGGGCGAGGCCAGCGTTGTGCGTGCTTATTTCGAGCAGCCGCACACCTCCGAAGACCACGTCGAGGTGCTGGTTCGCCAGTGTGGGCGCGAGATTCAGACCGCCGACGCCCTGCACAAGACAGTGAAGATGCTGGATCAGCTCGATGGGAGCGTGGATCGCCACGAGTTCTCAGACCTGGTAACGAAAATCGCCGAGGAGACCACGCACTACGTGCTATTGGCAGATCTTGCCGAATGGGTGGCGGAACGCAAGCTCTCCGCTGAAGAGCTGCACCGATACGAGGTGCACGCTGCGCCTGACCCGGGCCTACCCGCCGCGAAAAACTCCAACGTGCGGCTGCCGGAAGCGAACAAGATGCTCGAGGTGGGCCGGCAGGTGACGGCCGCGATGGGCTACGAGCGCGGGCGGGCTTGTATCGGACTGAGCGAAGGAGGCGGCGGGGGCGCGTTCATCGAGTGCGCCCGCTTGAGCGGCGATGAATACAAGGACCGCCTGGCCCAGGCCATGCGGCGAATTCTCAAAGACGAGCTACGCCATGGCCCCGAGGGCGTAGAGGCGTTCGCGGAGACCTGGGTCAAGTCAGAATCCGACCTGGCCGATGCCACCCAATGGCTGCGTCGATTTATGAGCCAGCACCTGCGTGTGCGCAACGAGATCTGGGGCTACCCCCTATCGCCAGAACGCCTGGAGGCGGCCGATCGCGGTGATCTCCCCGCGGTTGACCTCACGGTCTCAGACCTGATGGAGGTCCATTCTTCCTAGGCATCATGCCCACTTCTGGATGCCACCGGCGATAGTGAGCAGCGTCCTCGTCGGGTAGGGGGCCTTTTGCGGGCGAAGCCTCCAAGGCTGCTTTTCTCCCCCTCCCCTCGCACGGGGAGGGGGTTGGGGGGAGGGGTCTTTTTAGACTATGAGGGACTGGCTCGCGACCAACTGGATAAGCATTGGCGTGGCGGTGGTCGCGGGGAGCCTAGGCGCGATTGGCTCGACCTTGTGGCTGCGTCCCGCGGCCCCAGTCATCGAGGTGAGGCCCCTCGATCCGCAGCCCACCGCGGTGATGTCCATTTGGGTGCACGTTGATGGTGCCGTTGTCTTCCCTGGTGTTTATGAGCTGACCAGCGATTCGCGCGTGTTCGATGCCATCGATATGGCGGGGGGCGCCACTGAGGCCGCCGAGCTTAGCAGCCTGAATCTGGCCGCGCGCGTCACCGACGGCCAGAAGCTGGTCGTGCCCGCCCAGGGTCAAGCGACCGTTGCGGGCACGAACGTAGCCAGCCCATCGATTGCCTCGGCATCGCCCACGGATCCTCGAATCAACCTGAACACCGCAACTCAGAAGATGTTGGAGAGTCTGCCTGGCATTGGAGCAGTAACTGCCCAGCGGATCGTCCTGTATCGGCAAGCGAACGGGCCATTCAAGCGCATCGAGGATGTGCGCGACACCAAGCTGGTCACGTCGGCTGTGTTCGAGCGGATCAAGACTCTCATCACGGTGGGTTAAGCCGTCATCGCTCAACGCATCGTCATGCACGTCGACATGGACGCGTTCTACGCGGCGGTCGAAGAACGCTACAGCCCGGAGCTGCGCGGCCATCCGGTCGTGGTGGGCGCCGATCCGAAGGAGGGGCATGGTCGCGGTGTGGTTACGACGGCCAACTACCTGGCTCGGCGCTACGGAATCGGCTCGGCCCTGCCGATCTCGCGGGCCTGGCGACTGGCGGAGCGCGCTCGGCTGAATGGAGAGCCACCGGCCATCTTCGTGCGCGGCGACTTTGAGCTGTATCGCAAGGTCTCGCACCGCATCATGGAGCTGTTGGAGAGTCAGGCCGACGCGTTCCAGGGCGGAGGTATCGATGAGGCCTACCTCGATGTGTCGTCGCTGGAGACATTCGAGGCCGCGGCAGATCGAGCGCGTGCGATCAAAGCGGCGATTGTCGAGCGGGAGGGGCTGACCTGCTCGGTCGGCATCGCGCCGAACAAGCTGGTGGCCAAGATCGCCTCCGACTTCCAGAAGCCGGATGGCCTCACGCTGGTGCCGCCGGAGTCGGTGCAGGAGTTCCTCGACCCGATGTCCATCCGCGTCATTCCGGGCATCGGCCCCAAAGCTGGGGCCGCGCTCAATCAGCGGGGAATTCGAACGATCCGGCAACTCCGGGAGATCGAGCTGGAGCAGCTAGCTGCCTGGATGGGGCGCTGGGGAGCCGAGCTGTATGCGAAGGCCCGTGGGCTGTCCGAGAGCGCCGTCTCGAACGAGCACGAACGCAAATCGATTGGCGAACAGGAGACTTTCGAAGAGGACACACTCGAGCCTTCGTTCATCCTGGATCGAGCGCGTACGATTAGCGCGCGCATCTTCCACGGCCTCCAGGACCGCCAGTTCAGCTCGTTTCGCACCGTGAGCGTGACCGTCCGCTTCTCCAACTTCACCACGCTGACGCGTTCGCATACGCCGAAACAGGCTATCAACACTGAGGACGACATGTGGATCAACGTCCTGCGCCTGCTGTTGCCGTTCCTCGACCGGCGGCAGAACCCGAAAATGCGCCCCATCCGCCTCATCGGCGTCCGTGCCGAACGTCTGGTGCGCGCTGAGAGCTAGGGTGTTCGCAAAACCCAGGCGCGCCTAAGTCAGATCCCAGAGGTGGGCGTTCCATACCTGGTTTCCGATCACGTTTTGGAGCCGCTCGGAGCCTAGCACGTTTGCCGCACCCTGGAAGAACAGGGGCAGCACTGTAAGCTGGTCGGTTTGTGCGTGAACGATCTCGCCCAGCACCGCCATTCGCGGTGTAAATGGAATGGTGCTCACGTAGCGTTCGATGAGCCCGTCGAGCTCAGCCGTTCCGTAACGAGCGGTGTTCGCTCCCACAAAGTTGGTTTCCTGCGTCGGGATCGCGCTTCGGTTGAAGTAGCCATCCGGAGTCAGCAGGGTTCCTCGGTTGATCAGCAGGAAGGAAGGATAGG
>DASXTD010000624.1:0-1995 GCA_036505655.1 Chloroflexota bacterium | reverse complement strand
CCGGGCCACCGCGCCAGCCGAGGAATCAATGAGGGCTGATCGGCAGGCGGAAGCCGAAAACGAGCAGATTCGCCAGGAACACTCACTACCCGTCCCAAGAAGCTGCCCTCGCCACGCTCACTTTTGCACCGGGAAGTAGCTATTGCCGAGCGCCCGCAGCACCAGAAGAAATCACGGCCATCGTTCCCAGCCTGGCCTCCTTGAAGTCGTCCGCCAAGATGGAGGTACCAGCCGATCTCGCGATGGATTCGAGGTGTTGTCGGGCTGAACGAGTTGTCCTGATTGGGACACTGTCGCCACCTCTGCGGCATGGGCGCTCCCTTGGCCCCGCGGCGGGTAAGCCTGGATGGGGGGGTTGGACCAAAGGCCAATAGGCAGGCCGAATACCGTTCACTAGATTCTTGGCGTAGCCGAAGGCAGTTCGCCACTCCCGGGCTGAGAGGCCTGGGAAAACATCGCGGGCACCCACGTTGGGTGTTAGCACCGAGAAAGTGAAGGAGGGTTTCCGATGGACATGAACTTTCGCTGTTTCCGGAGGATGAACGTTTGGGCAGTCCCTTTGCTGGCGGCCGGGGTCGTTGCCTCCTGCGCACCGTTTCCCTCGTCGCAACAACCGGTGCAGTCGAGCAACCCGACCGTGACGTACAACTACCGGACGGACCAGGAACTCGTTCAAGCCAACCAGAACGCGACGACGTATTGCAGTCAATATCAAACCACCCCGCGAACCGCGAACATCACAAACAATCCAGACGGCAGCAAAGCCGTGGTCTTTGAATGCGTGCGGACCACGCGTCCCGTGCCGCCGCCGACCACTCCCAGCCAGAGCTACACCTATCGGACGGATCAGGAGTTGGTGCAAGCGTCGCAGACCGCTGGCGCCTACTGCCTGCAATACGGCTCGCAGCCGATGACGTCGAGCATAGTGGCCAACCCGAACGGAACCAAGACCGTAACGTTTCAGTGTGGCCCACGTTGAGCTGGCCCTCGGGCGCGTAGACGATGTAAGCGGGAAGTGGACTCACGTGCCGCCTGGGTTTGTCGCGGCCCACGGCCCACCGCGAGTGCAGGCCCCATGGTCTCAGATCGTGCTCGTGCACACGCCATCCATACGAGCTGGCTCAACCAGATCGAGATTTGCTCTGGCCCCCCTTGATGACGCGGCCGCGGACGCACCTGCTCGTCTACCAGGGGGTGGCAGCCCCGCATGTCGCGTGGCGCGCGACCCGTGTGCCGCGCACGAGCTCGGCGAAGAGCAACACGCGCGGGTCCGTCAGATGGCCACACAAGGGGAGCGGGTGAGCCTTCCAGCGGATGATGGGGAACCGGCTCAGGATTGCGGGGCCCTCGGTGAAGTTCATCACGGACGCGATGTGGTCATTGAACGCCTGGCTGTCGAAGAGATGGAAAAGAGCGGGCGCGTAGACGTAGTGGAACCCGAGCTCGGCGGCGAGCCGGGCGGCCACGTTACCGCGCTCGTGACTCGTCGACGCCTCCTGGAGGCCAACCACGTCCGGGACGATGGTGCGCAGCTCCCGGATGACTAGGCCGAGACGCTGCTCGAGGTGCTCGTCGTGACCGGTGAGGCCCGAGAGGAAACCGCCATGGAGGAGGTTCAGCGTCACGTAGGTGAGGGCGGGAGGCTATTTGGAGCTCCGGCGACGGGCGCCGATCGTGGCCGGCATGCCGCGCGTTTCGATCCGGCCAGTTCCGCCGACCACGGCTTCCCCGACGTACGTGTCCACCGACTTCTGGTACTCAGGCTCAGCCCCCTCGGCCAGCGGGATGAGCGCCCGAATCAGGAGGACCTGAAGGATTGCGGCCCAGTGCGGTCGAGCGCTCATCTCCACGCCCCTCCGACGGCTGGGTTCAGGCGTGACGCGCCTCATCATATCCGTGCCCTCAGACCGTTGAGCGCGGCTTGACGCCGTCGGGCCCATAAACTCGAGCTACCGGTGAAGCAGGCCGAGCGCCCCGATCACGATCAAATACCCT
>DASXTD010000623.1:0-3128 GCA_036505655.1 Chloroflexota bacterium | reverse complement strand
CGAAAACGAGCTGCTTACCCAGACCGGCCCCGACACTCCGTGTGGTGAGCTCATGCGTCGGTACTGGCAGCCGGTGGCGCTGTCTGAAGAGCTACCGGAAGAGGGAGCACCGCTGCCGCTCCGCATCCTGGGTGAAGACCTGGTGTTGTTCAGGGATGACCAGGGGCGGCCGGGACTGCTCGGTCTGCATTGCTCGCATCGGGGAGCGGATTTGAGCTACGGCCGGCTGGAGGATGGCGGGCTTCGCTGCATCTACCATGGCTGGCTCTATGATGTTCAGGGCCGCTGCCTTGAGCAGCCCGGCGAACCAGCGGGTAGCACGTTCAATGAGAAGATTAAGCACGTGGCCTACCCGTGCGTCGAACGGGCGGAGACGATCTTCGCCTATCTGGGGCCGGGTGAACCGCCCGAGTTCCCGAGCTACGAGTTCCTTTCGGTGCCACTGGAGAACCTGGATGCGACCAAGCGCTTCCACGACTGCAATTACCTGCAGGCCAACGAGGGCAACATCGACCTGTCGCACCTCTCGTTCCTGCACTACATGAGCTGGGGCCGAGGATCAGGTGAAGAGCTGAGCCATCGGGGACCCAGACCCGGTTTGGACGTGGCCGAAGCTGAGGTTACGGCGTACGGGGTGCGCAGCTGCAAGATTCAGCACGGGTGGGATCCGGACAAGGAAATTCGAGTCACCGAGTACGTGCTGCCGAACTTCGTGGCTTTTCCGATGGGCACCGTGCGGGACGAGGCTGAGCGGCCAGGCTACGCGGTGAACTGGCACGTGCCGATCGACGAGACGCACCACTGGAAGTTCACCTTCAATTTCAGTCGCCGAGGCGCGCTGGACCGTGAGCGCGGCCGCTATCAGACCGACATGGCGGACTACCGGCCGCTGCGCAATCTGAGCAATCGGTTCGAGCAGGCCCGCGAAGAAATGGCGAGTGGCACCTATCTCGGCATGGGAACGGACTTCCAGATCCACGACAAGTGGGCCACCGAGGGCCAGGGCCCCATCGAGGACCGCTCCGCCGAGCACCTGGGCGCGTTGGACCTGGCGATCGTCACATCCCGCCAGGTGCTTCTGAAAGCGATTCGGGACCTGCAGGAGGGCCGCGAGCCCGCCAACGTGGTCCGAGACCCGGCCCAGAACCACTTCCCCATCGCCACATTCGCGGTGCTGGTGCCCGAGTCTACGGACTGGCGAGACTATGCTCGGTACGTCGAGACGCTAGCTGGGCCTGACGGGGTTGGGACGACCGGAGCCGCGGTCACGACCTAAGATCCTACGGCGAAACGACAATCGCGCCAACGCCAAGCTGATTGGGGGCTGCCATGATCATCCTCGGACTTTTTCTGATCCTGGTGGGGTTCAGCCTGCGGACGCTGGGCCCGGGCGTCGCCCGCTTCCAGGCCCTAGGGCGGCCGCTGATGCTTCTCGGCGCCCTCGTATTGGCGGTCAGCCCAGTCTTCGCAGGATTTGTCCAGGTGCCAGCGGGCCATCGCGGGGTGCTTACGCGCTTTGGAAGCGTGGAGGACCGCGTGCTCGGCGAAGGGCTGAGCTTGATCGTTCCGTTTGCCGAGCAGGTGGCGCTCGTGGACGTGCGCGTCCAGCCTCACAACTTCAAGGAGATCGATGCCTCCAGCCAGGAGTATCAGACGGTCAAGCTGACAGGCACGATGAACTTCCACCTGGACCCGGCCTTCGTCAACGACCTCTATCAGAAGGTGGGGCTCGACTTCGCCGACAAGGTGATCGATCCAGCCTTTAACGACTTCATCAAAGAAGTTATGCCGACGTACCCGATCGGCGAGATCCTGCCGAAGCGGGATGAGATTCGCAGGAAAGCGATCGGCAAGCTCTCCGAGAATCTCGTTCGCTATCACATCGTCATCGACGACATCTACATCTCGAACATCGCTTTCTCCCCGCAATACACGCAGGCGATCGAAGACAAGCAAACTGCTCAGCAGCGGGTGGAAACGGAGCGCCAGATCCTCGCTCAGCGAGAGATTCAAGCGCAGCAGCTGGTGGCTCAGGCGAAAGGCGAGGCCGACTCGGCCGTGGTGCGAGCCACTGGACAAGCGGAAGCGAATCGTGAGCTTAACCAGTCGTTGTCGGCAGAAGTGATCCAGTGGCAGTACGTGCAGAAGCTAAGCGACAAGGTGCAGGTGATGCTCGTGCCCAGCGGCCAGCAGTTTCTCTTCGACACGCGTGGATTAGTGGGAGAGGCGCCGTCGGCTCCAGCTCCGGCGCCTCCGGTCACTGCTCCGGCGGCTGCGGTGCAGAGACCGGCCGCCGCCCAGGCGACGCCCGCGGCCGCGCGTTAGAACCTGCGTCCCTGCCAGGTTGCGGTACGATGTGGTCAGCTTCGCTTGTCTTATAGCGCAGAGGTCTACGCAGCCGAGATTGTTGCCTATAACGCCGTTCCCGATATTGAAGCGGAGTTCCGCCTCGTTAACGTGAAGGAGCGGGAAGGCAGCTTGGACGAAATTCTGCCTGGCAGCTGCGAAATCGGCTACCAGCGACGCGCCGCCTGATGCCCGCTCGCGCGACGCATATTGCACAAGCCGAGCACTATGTCCACCGCGTCATCATTGGAGAGGGCCAGCCCCTGTTCCAGGCATCAAACACCAAATTGCATCTCCGGCTAGCCGAGACCCGGACCTTCGGCGATGGGGTTGTTCTCCTTCGCTACGAGCGCCCTGAGGCACAAGGTGCGAAATGAGGAGGCCGGCCAAGGGCCTCTCGCCCGGTCAGGGGTGGGCGGCCCGAGCCTTCTTAGGCCGGCCGGATGAGGTCAACGTCCAATCCGAGAGTCTCGGCGTTCCGGGCCAGCTGCTGATCGGCCGTTATCAACGGTAGGCGCTCCAGCGCCGAAACGGCCAGATGAAGGGCATCTGGTGACTGGAGCGGCAGGTCAAAGCGCGCGATGAAGCCCCGCGCGGCAAGGTAGTGCCCAGCATGGAGATGGATGCGCGTGTACCATCCCGCCTCTGTGTGGCTGAGGAAAAGACTCGTTATGCGGTCCACCTGGGTGCGCTCCAGGTCGCCGGTGCGCAATCGCAGGGACAGGGCTGCAAGGAACTCTAATTCGACGAGCTCGCTGATCGCCGGTACGGTCTGGGTGGTG
>DASXTD010000622.1:0-3267 GCA_036505655.1 Chloroflexota bacterium | reverse complement strand
AGCTTGGTCATAATGCGCTTCACGTGGGTCTTCACGGTATTGACGCTCAGCACGAGGATCTCGGCGATCTCCTTGTTGTTGCGCCCTTCGCACAATAGCCTTAGGACCTCAATCTCGCGCGGGGTAAGGGACGAGGCCCCGCTTTCTTCTTTGAGTGACGGGCCTGACGATCGCCGGAGCTGTTGCAGCAGTCGGCTCATGGTTTGCGAATCGAGCAACGAGCCCCCTGCCCGCAGCGTCCGAATCGCGGTGAGGAGCTGCTGTCGCGAACAATCCTTTAGGAGATAGCCACTTGCTCCCGCCCGCACGGCTTCAAGCAAGTAGTCCGCCTCCTCCAGGACCGTGAGCACTAAAACAGCAGCTTCCGGGTGTCGTTCCTTGATCCGCCGGGTGGCCTCAATCCCATCCATGCCCCCCATGCGAATGTCAATGACGATCACATCCGGATTGAGCTCGGCTGCAAACTTGGTGGCCTCCAAGCCATCCGACGCCTCCCCGACCAGCGCGATGTCATCCACGCCCTGAAGCATCGTGCGGATGCCCTCCCGCACCAGCGGATGGTCATCGGCGATCAAGACCCGAGCCGGCGGCCGGTTCATCATGTGTAGCTCTTGCGGGGCAGCTCGACCCGCACCCGGGTGCCGTGGCCAGGAGAACTGGTGATCCGGCAGGCCCCCCCGAGAAGCTGCGCCCGTTCCTCCATGCCTGGCAGCCCCACCCGATGGCCAGCCTCACTGCCATTGCGAGCCTCCTCATCAATGAAGCCGCGACCAAAGTCGCGAACCTCGAGCAGAATGCCGTTATTTCGTTCTTCCAGGCGCACGCTCACTTTGCGGGTGTGGGCATGTTTAGCGGCGTTGTTAAGGGCCTCTTGCGCGATGCGGTACAGCCCCACTTCGACCGGCACTGGCAACCGCGTGGCGCGTAGCCGCGTCGACAGTTCGGCCTCCCAGCCCTGTTGTTCCTGCAGCAGCTGCAACTGCTCGCGGATGGCGGTGGCCAGGCCGAAGTCTTCTAGTACGAGCGGTCGGAGTCCAGCGATGAGGCGCCGAATTTCCGCCAAAGCCTCCCGCAGAATGGCCAGACCGCGGTCGAATTCCTGAACTAGCGGCTCGCCAGACAAGGGAAGCTTATCCCGGATTGATTGCAAGGCCTGGTGCGCGCCGGCGATGGTCTGGGCCAGCCCGTCGTGGATTTCGTGCGCTAGACGAAGGCGCTCTTCTTCTTCCACGGCGATCAACCGGTCCAGGAGAGTCGCGAGCTGGCGTTCGCGCGTTTGCGCGGTCGCGAGCGCCCGTGTGTGCGCCAGCGCCAGCGCTACCTGATCCACCAGGCCTGCCAGCCGGCGCGATGAAATCATAGCCGGAGCGGTACGGGCAGGACCCACCACCGGGACAGGGCCGGTAGGGTCGCCTGCTGGAGGGAGAGGCCCAACTTCGTTCGCCACTCCGGCTTCAGGCCCCGCCGGGGCCCTTCCGGGTACAGAACCCGCCTGCCCGAGCTCGATCTCCAACAAGCCGATCACTCTGTTCCCCGAGCGGAGGCCAGCTACCCACCCATAGCTTCCGCGTAACCGGCGCCCGCTTTCCCCTGGCCAACGACCGTACGGAATCGTGGCGGCGTCAGAGATCGCACGCTGAATCAACAGCGGCTGCGCTTGCGGCCGATTGGCCGCCCGCTTGGTAGGACGCGGCTCGGTACGGTATGACGCCCCAAAGCGCAAAGAACCGTCAGTCTGCAGCTCGAAGAGGGAGGCACCGGCCGCTCCCAGGGATTGCGCCACAATGCGCAGCACCGTCCCCAGCGCATCTTCTTGATCGTGTCCGGTGAGAGTAAGCTCGCTTGCTCGATAGAGCGACACGAGCTCTTCCACGTGGCCCTCGAGGTCCTCGCGCAAAAGCATGTTTTCGATGAGGACGGCCAGCAGGCGCGCCATCGCGTCGAGCACGGCCGCGTCGACGTCCAGTAGATCCGACGAGTCGCGACGAGCGTTCAGGTTCAGGGTGCCGAGCACGTTCTGCTTGGGCGTCACCAGGGGGATGCACACCGAGGTGGGGACGCCTCGGCGGTCGGCCGCCGACGCGCTCCGCGGGTCAACACTGAGCTCCGAGCCGCGCAGGAAGATCGGCTGGCGCGCCTTCATCGCGATGCCAGCTACGCCCGTATTGGCCGGATAGGCTCGGTCGATATGCTCGGAAGCTAGACCGACCTGGGCCGCAATCCGGAGCCGATTGCCGCCGTCGGCTAACAGCATGATCGAGCCCGTTTCACAGTTGCTGAAGTCGAGGGCGCGGCGGAGGGCGTCGTCCATGAGTTGCGGAAGGTCCTGGGCGAGTGACAAATGGAGACTCGCCTGCAGAAGGGTTTCGAGGCGCTCCCGCGCCACCTCCCGGCTGGGTAGCGAGGAGGATTCCGTGGTGGTCAAGGAAAGGGGGACAGCTGGGCCCAAGCAGGTCTCCGTCGCCCACGCGGCGCGGGTCTGCGCAATCTTAGCATCTCCGCCCGGATAGAATGAACTCCGGAACCTGGAATGGACCTTGCACCAAGGGCTGGAGGCCTTCAATGGAACCTACTACGAGCGCGGCGCCAAGTGGAGCGGATCGGGGTCCAGCGGTTGAGAAGGCCACACAGGGAACGGCCGTTCAAAAGAGCGCAGCGCTCATCGACCTCACGGCACACGCGCTGGACAGCGGCAAGCCCGATCTGATCCAGCTGTGGTTCGAAAGCTCGGTGCTCGATCGCTACCGGGAGGACCCCGATAGCAAGATCCTTCGTTCGAATAGTGCGGGACGCCTGCGTGGATCCGGCGGCTGGCTGGTGAATTTTGGGATCGCACCAGATGATCGCTTCATTCATCTTTCGGCGGGCAGCCTGGCCATCATCCCCGACGCCCAGCGCGCCCACTGGCTCGAGCACTTGGTAGCGTTGCCAGTCGGTGAGAACTTTCTCCGCATGACGGTGAATCCGGGCGCTTGCATCGAGGACGGCGAATCCCGCCCCTGGTAAACCTTCCTCGCCAGTTTCCCGATAAAAACCTCCCCCGTCGGTTCCTCTATAGCTTTTCTAAGAATTCTCTTATGCTATACTCCCGACCGCAAATCGCGAGACGGAGGACGAACCCACTCCCGTGCCTATTTTGGGTCGCCTGATTGCGGCGGTCGCGCTGGCCGGTTTGGCTGCCCTGGGGCTGGCCGACAAATGGATCGCGAGCTCCCAATCCGAAGCCCGTGTCCCCATCGATCACGTGGTAGTGATCTACCTCGAGAA
>DASXTD010000621.1:0-7570 GCA_036505655.1 Chloroflexota bacterium | reverse complement strand
TAACCAGGGCGCTGTTCTTGCCGAGACCGGAGCGATCGGCTCGGACCAAGCGGCTGGCTCAGCCGACCAGGACAGCTTGATCAGTGCCACCCAAGAAGGTCCGGGCAGCTCCGCCCACGACCTGAATAATTGGACGCCGCTGTCCGTATCGATCGGCGCAGTCGCACGCACCATCGACCGCTCAGCGGCTGCGAACCCAGGTGCCAGCCTTCAGGTCGTCCTTGCCGGGCCGGAGACCCTGACCGCCGTCGCACCTGACTCGACATCCGTGGACCTGGCGGTCGGAGAAGATGCCACGGCAACGGTCGATCCGATCTCGGGCGATATCGCCGTCGACGTGAATGTAAACGCCGAAGCTGACTCATCCTTGAGTAGCCTCAGCTCCGATTCGAGCTTGGCCGCCAACGTGACAGCCGGTGCGCCAGACCTGCTGGCCTCGCCTCCCCAGATGGCCGTTCCTCCACCATCCAGCCAGGCAATGAACCAGGCTCAGCAATCGTTGGCGTCGAAGGCAACCACAACTTCCGGCTTGACCGGCCAAACCTCGGCTGCCGCCGCTTCCACGATTACTGCAGCGAGCTCATCCATGCCGGCACCGGCTCCCACCCCCGCCGTCCAGCCGCCTGACCAGCCCATCGCGCAGTCTCCTCTGAAGCCGTAGCCATCGCGCATGCCCTCCTCCCTCTGGTATACCGGGAGCAAACAAGAGGAGGACAAGGATGGCCGTAACTGCTGAGCGCTTCCGACAAGGCATGAGCTACGAAGAAGTCAAGACCAAGCTGCCTCGCAATCTGCCCCAGATCGAGGCGAACGAAAGTAGGATCAAGCTGAGCGAAGCTGATCTGGCGCCCTGGCGCAATCTTCCTCAGAACTACAACGTGCTGGTCCTGGTCATCGATCCATGTCCCGACGTCTACACGAATCTGCCCATCCTGAACAAAATTGCCCAGGAGAGCGGCAAGCTCAACCTCAGCTTCTTCATGCGGGACGACAACAAGGACCTGATGAGCCAGTTCATGAACGGCCCCTACGAGTCCGTCCCGGTATTTGCCTTCTTCGATCAGGATTTCAATCTGCGTAGCGTGTTCATCGAGCGGCCCAAGTCAGTGACGAACTTGCGCGCTGAGAAGACCCGCGAGATCCACGAGCGCAACTCGGAATTTGGGCCGGTCGGCACTTCCGCCAACCAAATGACCGAGGATGTGCGCGGGCGCTACCAGGCCGCGATCAACCAGATGCGATCCGAGACGAGCGAGTACTACATCGGCGAATCGGTCCGTGAGCTGGGCGAGATCGCCAAGGAGTTGGCCACGCCTCCCGCCACGGCCAAATGGCGGGGCAACCTGGTCGCAGTGCCCGCCTAGCGGGCAGGGCCCGCTTTCTTTTATCCCAGCGCGTGGGTCTCGAAGCCGCCGAGGTGACGCGTGTCCAGCACACAGCCGATGTGGCGAAAGGCGTGGGAGAAGCCATCGGCCATGGCCACGCAACCGGGGAACTCGGCATAGGGTAGCTTGACGACCGCCAGCAGTTGCTGGTCAGTGATCTTACCGATGGACTCGGTGGCCTGGCGGTGGGCGTCGTCAATAAAAGCGAGCAACGCGGCGGCCGTCTGAGGCGGATCGGGCGGTTGGGCTCGCTCCAGGCCTGCCACGGCGCGCGACCGGTTCACCACCGACCAGTACAGGTGGGTGACGATGTTCCCGATGCCTCGCTCGTCGACGGCCTCGTGGCCGTATCGCACCTGCTCGTCAGTCAGGTCGCTACACACGCGCGTGAGTTGGCCTTGCATCAGATCGTTGCTAATTTGTAGCAGGGCTTGGGCTTCCATCGATTCCTCCTAAGACGCTGCGACTGCCGTCTCGCTCAGCTGCGGGATCACGTGGGCGGCGAACAGGTCCATAGAGCGCTGTGCGGTGGCAAACGGCACGTCGCCGAACTGGAACATACAGTGGGCTTCACGGCAGCCGATTACCTCACCAAACCTGCGGAGCATGCGAGCGCAGTCGTCAGGGTCACCGGCGATCAGTCGGCCCTCATCCACCAACTGGTCGATCGAGATGCCCTCATTGGCCGGCGGCGGGGGTGCGCTGGCCAGCAGCTGCGCAGCCCGGTTCATCCGCACATGCTCGGCCAGGCCCGACTCGGCGATGCGCCGCGCCTCCGCTCCATCCTCTGCCACGACCACATGGTAGTGGGTGGCAATAATCGGCTCCCCAGTCGCTCCGGCGGCTTCGCGTGCCTCCCGGTAGATCTTCGTGAGCTCACCCAGCTTCTCGACTGGATGCATGTACCCCAGAGTTAGGAGCTTGTGCCCTTGCGTGCCCACCCATTCGAAGCTCGATGGCGTGCGCGAGCAAGCAATCCAGATCGGCGGATGGGGACGCTGCACTGGCTGCGGCCAAACGGACACGTTGTTGACCTGGTAGTACTTGCCGCTGTGGCTGAAGGGCTGGGTGGTCCAGGCCTTGCGCACGACGTCCAGCGCCTCCATCAAGCGGTCCTGGGCGTCGTCCGAAGGCACGCCCATCACTTCGTAGTCGTGGATGATGAAGCCGCGGCCGACCCCGAGCTCCAATCGCCCGTCCGATAGCAGATCGACCATCGCCAGCTCTTCGGCGACGTGGAGCGGGTTGTAGAGCGGAAGCAGGACCACCGATGTGCCCAGACGGGCCGTGCTGGTGTGCTGGGAGAGCGCCGCCAGCATAGTGGGGAGCGATGGCATCAAGCCGCCGTACTGGTGGAAATGATGCTCGTTCACCCACAGCGAATCGAAGCCGAGCTCTTCAGCTCGCGCCAGCTGCTTGAGGGTAGCCTTGAGGAATTCGGCCTCGGTGAGCCCGAATTCCTCGCGATAAGTGGGCATCGCATACGCCCCGAAACGCATGTCTATTCACCTCTCCCGTTGGCGGTAACGACATCTACCAGAACCGGCCGCTTTTCCTTCTCGACGACCTGCACGGCGCGCTCGAGCACACCTTTTAAGTCATCCGGCTGCTCGACGGGGCCAAAGCCCTCCACATTGAAGGAGCGAGCCAGTGTCGCGAAGTCGGTCGGCGGTTGATCGAGGGCGATACCCACGAATTTGTTCTCGATTGGGCGCTCCCGCACTCGGGCCATGTGCTCCTGGTGTCCTTCGTCGTTGCCGTACAGCCGGTTGTTGTTCACGATAGTGATCATCGGCAAGCCCAGGTGCGCCAGCGTCCAAAGCGAGCTCGGCGTGAACAGCAGCTCGCCATCGCCACACACGTGCACGAAGAAGCGACCATTATCTTGCCGGGCGAGCGCCTGCCCGATGGCGGAGCCCATGGCGAGCCCCAGCCCAGCCGAGCCGCCGCCGCTGCCGGCGCTTCCTGCGATCTGCTCCGGATCGGTGATATCCCATCCTGCCCGCGCCGAGCCGGCCATCCAATGCTTGCCGTTCACCGCTTCCCAGAGCTCCGCATTCATCCGCTGCAGTGAAATCGGACGGTTGTTCCACCCTCGCCGGGCATTAGCCACTCGTCGCTCCTGGGCGCTCGCCTGCAAGGTCGCAATTGCCTCGCGCCGCTGCTCTATCCGCCCCCGGCTGCCGCCGTCTCGCTCCAGGGCCTGGCGGCAAGAATCCACGAGCTGGGGCAGGGCCAGCTGCGTGTCCGCCGCGATGGGCACATCCACCGGGTAGAGCCGCTGAAAATCGGTCGCCCAGCTGTGCTGGAGAAAGTCCCAGACACTGATGTGGATCATTTTCGTCTCGGGCCTGATGTACTGAGGGAAGACACCGCGATCCTTGATTCCGCCCGCCTGGCTGAACGCACCGAACAGGTCGCTAACGTCCAGCGCGAGTACCACGTCGGCGTCCTTCAGCACTTCCTGGCGCGACGCCGTCGCATTGAGCGGGTGATTGGTGGGAAGGGCGTATCCGCTCGCGACGACCGGAGCAGCCAGCAGCTCGGCTAGCTCAGCCAGCGGGGCCAGCGCCTCGCGGTGCCGTCCCACGGCGCCCGCCACAATCACCGGCCATTGTGCAGTAGCCAGTAGCTGAGCGGCCTCGCGCAAAGCGTCGGGATCGGGGGCCATCGGGGCCGGCGCAGCGAAGCGCTTCGGATCCGGAAGCGATACCGGCGACGTGATCGCCTCTTCCTGCAGATCGGTATCGAAGCAAAGGTACACTGGCCCCATCGGCTCGGTGGTGGCAATCCGATAAGCGCGCATCATCGACTCGGAGATTGCCGCCAGGCTGCTGGGCTGATCGTCCCACTTGACGTAGTCGCGCACCTGGTTGCCCTGCACCAGGGCGGTGTGCAGCCAATCGGTGTTCGGGCGGCGATTCTCCGCCGCCATAGGACCGGTGCCGCCGATCACGACCATGGGCAGGCGCGCGCACCAGGCGTGATAGATGGCCATGGTGGCGTGCTGGAGTCCCACCACGTCGTGGACGGCAGCTACCATCGGCTTTCCGGTAGCCCGCGCGTAGCCGTGTGCCACCGCGACGGCGATCTCCTCGTGGCAGCAGAGCACCATCTCGGGGCCACCGCCGGCGAAGTTGACGATCGAGTCGTGAATCCCGCGATAGCTGGCACCCGGATTGAGCGCCACATAGGGGATGTTCAAGCTGCGGATGAACTCCACCACCAGATCAGAGCCGTATTCCGCCTGACTCAGCCCACCGCCGCTAGAGCTTGGTTTCGCCGCCACTTCTTGCATTGGTACCTCCATTTACGGCCGTGACTGGTGCCAGGCTCGGACATGGACACCGAGACCGCTGCGCTCCTCCGCGCGTCGCAGTATCGCCCAAATCATCCATGCTGGCCTATGGTCGATCAAATCTTTTCGAAGCTTCGCCGCAGCTGGGCCTTGTCCACCTTCCCCATCGCGTTGCGGGGCAAGGAAGAAACGAATTCGATCTGTCGTGGGCACTTATAGGGCGCAAGCTGAGCTCGGGCGGCCTGAGTGATGGCAGCCGCCGATACCTCCGGGTGCGAGCGGACGATGACCGCCGTGACGCGCTCGCCCAGATCGTCGTCCGGCAACCCAATGATGGCGCTCTCTTCGACTCCCTCCACGCTGTCCAGAACCCATTCCACCTCGGCCGGATACACGTTGAGCCCCCCGCTAATGACCAGGTCCCGAGCCCGACCGACGATCGAGTAGTAGCCATCCGCGTCCCGTCGCCCCAGGTCGCCGGTCCGAAACCAGCCGTCCACGAAGGCGTCCTCGTTCGCCTCCGGCCGATCCAGATAGCCCGTGAAGACGTTCGGGCCGCGGACCCAGATCTCGCCCACCTCGCCCTCCGCAGCCAGGTTCAGCGTGGCCTGGTCGGCCAGCATCACCTCAACGCCCGGCATCGGGATGCCGACTGAACCCGGCTTGCGCACGCCAACCAAGGGATTCGAGGTCAGCATGCCTGTCTCGGTCATGCCGTAGCGCTCCAAGATGGTGCACCCGCTGCGCTCTTGGAATGCCGCGAAATCAGGAACCGAAAGCGGCGCGGACCCGCACGCGAACAGGCGAATTCGGCTGCACCGCTCCCGTGTCATGCGCTCCTCGCGGGCCAGGCGGTGATACATGGTGGGCACACCCATGAAGACGGTGCTTCGAGGCAGATATTCGAGGACCACTTCGGCGTCGAAGCGGGGCAGGAGGATCATCGTCGCGCCCGCCCGGAGGGCCGTGGTGGCAGCCACGAACAAACCGTGGATGTGGAACAGCGGCAGCGCATGCAGAAGAACGTCGTCCGATCGCCAACCCCAGGACTCATGCAAGCCATCGATCATGGCACGCACGTTTCCGTGGCTGAGCATTGCCCCTTTGGGTTTGCCGGTGGTCCCCGACGTATAGAGGAGCACAGCGGGCTGGTCGTCGTCCCGAGGCGCCGCCGCGTTGCTCGAAGCCGAGGAACTTTCGTCTTTTACTAGCCCTCCGCCCGCAGGGCTGCGATCCTGGGCGATCGCTCGCCCCGCTCCCTCGGCCAGGGTCCCGTCGCCTCGCGTCCCGAGACTTAGCAGATGAGCGTTGCCGGCGCGCTTGACCACCCCCTGCATCTCCGCTGCGCGCTCCGGCTGACAGACTAGGAGCCCAACATGCGCGTCCTTCAGGAAATACTCCACCTCAGCGGCCGTATAGGTTGGATTGAGCGGTAAGAAGACCCGGCCGGACCGGAGAATCGCCAGATAAAGCGCCAGGAAATCCGGGCACTTGTCGACCTGGACCGCCACAACGGAGCTCTCGGCGACTGCCTCCCTCTCCATCGCATCGGCAAACACAGCCGATCGCTCACCCAGCCAGCGGTAGCTCAACTGGTCGCCGTCCGGGTTCACGACCACACCCCGCTCCCGGTCCAGAGGAAACTGCCCACGCAAGTAATCGAACAGGTTCAACGAGCGCCTCCAAGGCTACCGGCGAGCGTCGCCCAAATGTCTGCATTCGGACGAATAGTCGCTGGAGGCAGGCATTCTCCACAAATACTCGCCCGGAGCCCGGGGGTTGGGGGCGGAGCCCCCTTGAAAAAACGGCGGGCGGATGGGCCTTCCCTACAGCGAGTTTGCACCCCGCGTTATACTTTCCCGCATCCGCCTTGTTAAATTGTCACTTCCGACCGGGCGTGAATCCGAGTGCGAGGTCCTCCGGTTGCAGATCTTTAGGCAACAGCGTCCCCAGGAAACGCCCCCAGCCGCTCCCGTCACGCCAGCAGATCCAGGCCCTAACGGCAAAGGCTGGAACCGCCCTCCAACCGGGGACACCATGGTACTCACGATATTTTTCGACGACATCAAAGGGTCGACGGCGCTCAAAGAGAGCATGGTAGGCAGCCAGAGCGAGCAAGCATTCCATACCCTCCGCCATGAGCACGATCAGCTTATGCAGGAGATCATCACTCGGGACGGCGCGGGGCAGATCGTCAAGTCCACTGGGGATGGCGTTCTAGCTGTGTTCCTCTCGCCTTCCGTCGCCGTCCAGGCGGCCATGGAAATCCAGGAACGCCTGCACGGCCACCAGCTCTTGAGCGTTCGTATCGGCATCGATACAGGCGAAGTACAGGTTGACTGGGAGGGCGATAAGGTCAAGGACGTGTTCGGTCGCCACGTGGACTGGGCCGCCCGGGTGGAAGCTATGGGCGACGGCGGCCACATCGTGGTGACCAAGCCTGTCTACACCGATGCCTTTAGCTGGATCACCAAGAATCGGGTGGCCTGGAAAGAGCAGGGCCAGTACCACGTTAAGCCGGGCGAGCCGCCTCTAGAGGTCTTCGAACCCTACAACGCCAATCTCACCAAACCCATGGACGAGCTCCACGGCCAGCGCACCATCGGGTCGGCGGCGGCCACCGCCGCAGCTCCGGCCGGGGCGCCCGCTGCGCGGCCGATTCGGGTGGTGGGCTCGGCCGAGTTAGTCGCCCAGGAAGTGAAGGCCTTCGCGGAGCAGGGTGCGGGCATCATGTACTGGTTCAAAGCCCCTCTCGGCGATATTTGCTATCCAGAAGGATTCCGCTGCTTCGTGCTGCCCGCCTTGGCCAACCCCCGCATTACCAAGCTGCGCTTCATCGTGGACCGGTCCAACTTGGCCGCGCCTCGCATCTGGCAGCAGGCGGTTT
>DASXTD010000620.1:0-3082 GCA_036505655.1 Chloroflexota bacterium | reverse complement strand
GCAGATCACGATGTCCCAAGTCTGGGCGGCTAGGGCCGCGGCCATCGCCTCAGCCGTATCTACCCGGACGTACTGCGGCTCGTATCCGCCACGGCGTAGGTTAAGTAACACGAGAGCCACATCGTCCTCAGAGTCGTCAACAAACAGCACTCGTAGGAGCGTCGTCGTTCTATTCCCTCCCCCCCCGCGGGGAACGGTTCCTCGTCTGTCCCCTCCCCCCTCGCGGGGGAGGGTTAGGGAGAGGGGGGACCTTCTGGCCCATCGATCCTCCTGCCACGATCAGGCTCGGAGAACCGGGGGCGACTGATTGAGCAAGAGCCAGTACAGGCCTAGCTGACGCACGGCCTCCACGAATTCGGCGAAGTCCACTGGCTTGCGGACGTAGCTGTTCGCTCCCAGCGCATATCCGCTGATTACGTCCTGCTCCTCGTTGGACGAGGTCAGGATGACCACGGGGAGCAAGCGGAGCCGTTCCTCCCCCCGGATGCGCCTCAGGACCTCCAGGCCGTCTACCTTGGGGAGCTTGAGATCGAGCAGAACCACCTGTGGCAGAACGCTGGTATCGCGACCTTCGTAAGCGCCCGTGCCGAGGAGGTAGTCGAGTGCTTCGACGCCGTCGCGAGCTACTACCACCTCATTCGTGACGCGATTTCGCCGGAGCGCGCGAAGCGTAAGCTCCTCATCGTCAGGGTTATCCTCGACTAGGAGGATGACCTTTTCCTCCACGTTCCCTCCGTTTCTGATCCCCTCCCCCTTGCGGGAGGGTTAGGGTGGGGGGTAACCCACCCGCCGCACGTCACCTGAAGTGTTGAAACTGAAGCGGGCTTGTCCCGCCACATATCACCTAAAGCGTGAAATAAAACGTGGTGCCTTTTTCTACTTCGCTCTCGACCCAGATCCGGCCGCCGTGCCGCTGAATGATGCGCTGAACGTTCGCCAGCCCGATGCCGGTGCCTTCGAATTCGGTGCGCCCATGCAGCCGCTGAAACGGTCGGAAGAGTTTATCGACGTAGGCCATGTCGAAGCCAGCCCCATCATCGCGTACGTAAAAGCAGCGCTCGCCGCTGCGCTCTGCTTTGCCAAATTCGATGCGGGCAGCAGTGTGCTTGCTGGTGAACTTCCAGGCGTTTTCGAGCAGATTGAATAGTGCCGTACGCACCAGACGAGCATCGGCCCGCGCGACCATTGCGCTCTCGATCTCGAACGCCACTTCCCGCGTGGGATCTAGCGCGCGCAGCTCGTTCGCGATCGATCGTGCCATGGAGCTGAGGTTCACGCTATCGCGGCGCATCTCCGCACGGACCAGCCGAGACAGGTCTAGCAGGTCATCGATGAGCTGGCCGAGATACTGGGTCGCGCTGCGCACTCGTCGCAGATATTCCTGACCGGTGGCGTCCAGGATCTCTCCATAGTCCTCCAGGAGGGCCTGGCTGAATCCGTCGATACCGCGCAGGGGGGCCCGCAGGTCGTGTGACACCGAATAGCTAAATGCCTCTAGCTCTTTGTAGGAGGCGGCCAAATCCGCGGTCCGCTCCAGCACGCGCTCCTCGAGCTCCTCGTTGAGTTCGCGCACCTGGTCCTCGACCATTTTGCGCTCGGTGATATCGATGAAGCTCGAAACTACTTGTTCGACGTCTCCAGTTGGGCCGAGGACCGGCACAGAATGGATTTGCAACCAGTGCCGCTGGCCATCCGGGCGCACGAACGAAGCCGTGAAGTTGTGGACCGGTTTGCCGGTCCGGAGCGCCACCGCCGATGGGTGGTCTTCCGGCGCCAGCTCCACTCCCGCCTCGTCGGCTAGCCGCCACAAGGGATCGAGCGGTGTGTGTCCCTGCATCTCCTCAAATGGTCGTCCGAACATCTCCTCAGCCATCGCGTTGGCATGAGTGATCTGACCGTTGGCGTTGCGCACGAGTACTCCGCAGGCGAGCGCCTCGTACAGGGTGCGCAGCCGTTCTTCTGACGCCTGGAAATCGTCGAGCAATCCTTGCAGCGCCCGCGCATGGCCCGCGATGGCCGCCCGCGAGCGGACGTTTTCGATGGCCATGGCGGCATAGCGTGCCAGTCCCTCAGCCAGCCGGATCTGGCCCTCCTCAGGGGTCGAATCGCGACGCCAGCCTACCACGAGCACGCCCATCGGTCCTTCATGCCCACCCAGTGGCACAGCCAGAACCGTGCGGCCGCCTTCTGCTATGTGGCTGGGGACCGTTTCGTCCGGGAAATCTCCCTGGCCCAGATGCTCCGCCACCACCGTGCGCCCTGCGTTCAGTGCCCTCCATACGGGACCCCCCTGAGTAGGAGACCGGCTTTGTCCCGAGGCGTCGGTTCGATTCCCATATGCGCCGTGCCACACGAGCTTGTCCTCGGACTCGTAGAGCGCGAAGGCCGAGTAGTCTGCGCCCAGCAGCGTACAGGCTTGTTCAGAGGCGCGGGCAATCGTACGCTCCGGGTCGGGATCAGTGGCGCCAAACCGCATCAGCTCGGCCAGAGCTTGCAGCTCAGCTACGTGCCGTTCTTGCTCCGTGTAGAGTCGGGCGGTCTCCAGAGCCGGCGCGACCTCAGCCGCCATGAGCGTCAGACGCTCGGTGTCTTGCGTCCCAAACTCGCGTGTGGTCGTGGTCCCTGCCGTGAGCACGCCGATCGGTCGATTTTGTACCAGCATGGGGATCGCGATCACGCTCTGCACCCCGCGGCCCACCGCGTCAGAGTAGGCGCCTTCCCACTGCGGGTAGTCCTTCACGATCAGCGGCTGGGCTGTTTGGAAGGCTACTCCAATGGTCCCCGTGAAGTGATTGGTGTCCATCGGTATGTCCATTTCACCCATACCGGGGGTGCTGTGGGCGAGGCGGCGAAGCGCACCTCGATCGTTGTCCCACCAATAAAGGGCCGCATAATCTGCATCGATCAACGTGCGTGCCTGCTGCACCACCAGCTTGGCGAATTCAACCGGGTTGAGAACCTGGCGGGTAGCGACGGCCACGTCGAAGAGAGTCTGGAATGTCTGCCGGCGTTGGCGCCCGGCCGCGGCGATCTCTTCCAGCACAACGTATTCGCGGGCCTGGCGCGCTGTCCGCAGCGTCAT
>DASXTD010000619.1:0-6452 GCA_036505655.1 Chloroflexota bacterium | reverse complement strand
TGGATGCCGAGCAGGCCCGGTCGGCTCTGGTCATCTCGGAACAGGACCAGGTCCTCGCCCATAAGCCGCACTGGCAGCGGGGCGCCCCCGGGCGGGAGCTCCTCGGAAAGGGCAGCCGGCTGCCAGTACCGACGCATCATGTCGCCGCAAGGCGTCCCCGGCCCAGTCTGAGTCAGCAGGTCATTCTGTTCCTTGCTCAGCATCGCGCCCTCCTGGGACTTTGTTGAACGGCCTTCATTGCCTACTTCGGGGTCGTTGCAACCCGAACCCGCTCCGCTCGTTCCGCATGCCCGCCAGCATAGCCCCTAGCTTACCGGCCGTCAATCGCGGCTACGCCCGGCCGTAGGGCGGGACCTGTGCCCGCCCGCGTTCACCCGCCCTTCGTGCGGCGGGCGCCCACAGGTGGCGCCCCTACAACTCTCGGTCGCCGCACCCCTACCCCCTCGCCACCTTGACGCAACGGCGGGGCGTTACCTCATTTGCTTCTTCGTCGGATGTTGTATACTGGCCGCAGTGCAAAGTAACGGCCGCTGCGGCAAGCAGGGTTATCAGGCAGGATTCCTCGGTTTCTCCTCGGGTCTCCCCGGTTCCTCCCCTCTTCTCCCTCTTTCTCTATGCGTTGACCGTCTTGCCAAATTTCTGACTTAAGGAGTCAGCGCATGTATACCGATCGAGAGCTCACCTGTCGCGACTGTGGCCAAACCTTTGCGTTTACCAGTGGCGAGCAGGAATTCTTCGCCAGCCGGGGGTTCACCAACGAGCCCAGCCGTTGCCCGACCTGTCGAGCCGCCCGTAAGGCCAGCGCCGGTGGCGAGTCGTACGGCTATGGTGGCAACAGCAACTTCGGCGGTGGCTACGCTCGAGCCGAGCGACAGATGTACCCGGCGACTTGCGCCCAGTGCGGCAAGCAGACCGAAGTCCCCTTCCAGCCTCGTAATGACAAGCCCGTCTATTGCTCGGACTGCTTCCAGCAGCATCGACCGGCCCGCGTCGAATCCCGTGGTGGTAACAGCCGCTGGTGAGCGCTGACCGTTCATTCTCGGAACTGGGCGTCCAGCGGACGCCCATCAGTCTCCTCCATCATCTAGGCGTCAAGACCCCCACCCCCATCCAGGACCGGGCTATCCCGGCTCTCCTGGAGGGGCGCGACGTAGTCGGCCAAGCCCGAACCGGATCTGGCAAGACGCTCGCCTTTGCACTCCCTATCATGGAGCTTTGCGACTGGCGGCGACCGGCCGTCCAGGCGCTCATCCTGGTCCCCACCCGCGAGCTGGCGATCCAGGTTGGAGAGGTCATCGGAATTCTGGCCCCCAGCGCTGATCTGCGCTGGACCCTCCTCTACGGTGGCCGCTCCAGCAGTATCGAGCGCCGTGCATTACAAGCGGGGCCGCATATCATCATCGGCACGCCTGGGCGCACCCTGGACCATCTGACCCAGCGAACCTTCTCCCTGAGCCAGGTTCGCGTGCTGGTGCTGGATGAGGCCGATGAGATGCTCGACCGCGGGTTCGCCCCCGACGTGGAGCGCATCATCGGGATGTCGCCTTCCTCCCGACAGACGGCCCTGTTCTCGGCCACCCTCCCCCAATGGGTCGTTGATACGGCGGCCCGCCACCTCAAGGATCCAATGACCCTCCGGGTCGATGCCGAGAACGAAGCGCTACCTGAAATCGAGCATGTCGTCTACGAAGTTCCTTCCGCTGCTGCCAAGCTGGACACGCTAAGGGTCCTGCTGGACCAACGTGAGGACGGGCCAGTGCTCGTCTTCGGCCGCACCAAGCACGGCGTAAAACGCACCTTCCTGCAACTCCACAGACTGGGTTTCCCGGTCGCCGCACTGGAAGGCAACATGAGCCAGAACCAGCGAGAGAAGGTTATGGCAGGCTTCCGGGCCGGCCTCACCCCGATCCTGGTGGCGACGAATGTCGCCGCGCGGGGTCTCGACGTCGAGGGCCTGGATCAGATCATCAACTTCGAGTTGCCCGAATCGCCCGAGTGGTTCACCCACCGCGTGGGGCGCACCGGCCGCATGGGCCGCAAGGGAAGAGCGATCACCCTGATTACCCCGGAAGATGCATTCCAAATGCGCAACATCGAGCGGACCCTTGGCCGCAAGTTCCCTCGCCAGACCCCGCCCGAGATCGGTGCGGAAGGCGAACGACGTGCTCGGCGCAATGCCCCGCTTGCCGTTCCATCGGCGCTACGTGGGGACGATCGAGATGCCGCTTCCCAACCGGCGACCGGCCCAGCAGCCACCGCGGTGGTCGCTGCCCCTCAACCGGCGCGGAGACCGATGTCTTCAACCGGGCGCCGACGCTTTCAGCTGGGCGGCATGCTCCCCGAACGGAGCCCTGCCTTCCCATAGCAATCTAAGGATTATCGAGGGCCGCAGACCCGCAACGGATCCGTGGCCCTCGACCTTTCTTCTGTGGTTCGATCCACCTCCAATGACGTACGGCCTCTGTGGTGGCCTATACGCGGGCGAGCCTCGGTAGAACTACCTCGCTACCGTGCTTCGCGCACTCGCTTTCGAACAGGTCGTAGATCGCCGGATCTTCGTTCTCGTACTCGATCTGCCAGCCGCCCTCGGCTTCACTAACGTCCGCACCCCGCAGCTCTTTCGTGTTGTGCACCACCATGCGGTTGTAGATGGCCAGATAGCGAGCGGGGTCGGGGCCGGTATTGAAATGCTGGTGGTACTCGGCGTCGCGCGGGGAAAACACCGTACCCTCGTGCCAATCCACTTTGACCCGCTCCCCACCCTCGTACCAGAGCAGCGAATAGCCGGTCCCATTCAAGATGACGATCTCGGCTCCGGCCGTGTGGCGATGCGCCTTCTTATAGGTTCCGGTGGGGAATTCGCTCATGTGCATCGATAAAGCATTCCCAGCCATATCGAACCCCATGTTGGTGCTGCCGCGCCCGCGGGAATCGAGATCAAGCTGGAACGACTTCGCGTCCGCCACGAAATTGGTCTGCCAGCGGCGGTAGGCAAGCCGACGGCCTGGACTCGTGAAGTAATCGTCGGCGCCGTCGTAGCGCTCCGGGAACAACGAAGGACAGTCAAACACGAAGTCAGCATTCTTGAAGATGTTGACCAACAACGGCAGGCTGGTCGCCGCGAACAACCGGGCGGGCCGCTGACCATCCAGATTGAAGTGCTGGTAGTGGGTATTGAGCGGCGGCGAGAACAAGGATCCGGTCTGCCATTCGACCGTCTGCTTGGTATTGCTCCCGGCTTGCCAGATGGTGGTAGCTCCACGGCCTTCTACCACGTAGTAGCTCGCCTCACAGATGTGATGAACCTCGTTGGTCTGACCGCCAGGCTCGATCTCGAGCAGCCAGGCATCATTCTTTTCCTGCTCGGCCAGGATCACGATGGCGCCCTTCTGGCCGAACCGGGGCCAGCTGGCGACTTCGGCGGTGTGCAGATCAGGCACAAATGACCCGGTATAGATTGGCAGCCCCAGATCGTTGATCCACTTCTGGTAGGGCGTCTCTCCGATGGCCACTAGAGTTGGCGTTGCGATTCCGTTTTCCAACACCCGTCCTCCTCCCTTCTTACGGCCGTCACGATACTCCCCTCGGTTGTTGAGTCCCGAGACGCTCCGCTCGTTCATTCAAGCCGGGTGCAAGTGTATAACCACGCACCTACCCGCGGGGGATTCGGAGGGGTACATCCATGAATCGGCGAGCCTGGTCGGCGTTTGCCCCATTGATCGTGCTCCTGTTAGGTGCCTGTGCACCCAACGGCACTCCGAACACCAGCTCTGGCTCTCCCTCAACCACGGCGGCGTCTAATCGCACCCTCAACATCATCATGCGGGTCGAGCCGCCGGACATGATGGCTGGCGCGGTGGATCGGAGTGCAATTCACAAGCCCCTATTCACCGGCATCCTGGGCGGCTGGGACATCAACGCTGCTCCCTATCCCGTGCTGGCTCAAGCGGTCCCTCAGCTCAACACAGATAGCTGGAAGGTCTTCCCGGACGGCCGCATGGAGACCACCTATCGTCTGCGGCCCAATTTGACCTGGCACGACGGCCAACCGCTCACCGCCGACGACATGGTGTTCTCGCGGCTGGTGGACGCAGCCCGAGTGGACTATGGCCTGACCCAGTCTTCCGCTGAAGTCCGCAACATGGAGGACTCCTTCGCGCCCGATCCGAGCACCCTCGTCATCCGCTGGAAGCAGCCCTACGCTATGGCTGCCGCGCCCGAGATGATCGCCCACCCGCGCCACCTTCTGGCCGACGCACTAGAGAAAGCCGACCACGAGTTCTTCGGCAATCTGCCCTTCTGGACCACCGAGTACGTCGGAGCGGGACCGTTCCGGATCGTTCACTGGGAGCGCGGGACCAACGTCGAGGCGGCCGCGTTCGACAATTTTGCGCTTGGTAAACCCAAGATCACTCGTATTCGCCTCACCTGGGGCAACGATCCCAATGTCAACCTGGCCCGCTTACTGGCAGGCGACGCCGATGCCGCCCTGGACGGCTCCTTGCTATTCGAACAGACCTCCATGCTCAAGCAGAAGTGGGGCACCCAGGGCGTAGGAGTGATCATGCTGAACCCCACCAGCCTTCGCTACATCCAGGTGCAGTCCCGCTCCGAATACGTGAGCCCGACTGCCTTGCTTGATGCCCGGGTGCGCAAGGCAATCCTGCATTCCATCGATCGCGGGACCCTCGCTGAAACCATGGTCGAAGACCGCACCATGGTCGCCGACACGGTTCCGCCTCCCACCGAGGGCTACTATCCTTCCATCGCCCGCCAGCTGACCCAGTACCCGTACGATATACGCCGGGCTGAACAGCTGATGGGGGAAGTTGGCTACGCGAAAGGCCTCGATGGCGTATACACGAGCAGCACGGCTGGCCGCTTCAATGTAGAAGTCCGCGGCGTTTCCGGTGGCCAGGAGGAGCAAGACACCAACATCGTGGCCGGAGGCCTGCGCGAGGCTGGCTACGACGGCTCGATCTTGCTGCTGCCTTCCTCAGCGCGAGCCGTGGACGACAAGACCAAGGGCACGTTCCCCGGACTCACGCTGAACAACAATACCTTGCAGCCGGGTCTGGGGCTCAATAAGTGGCTTACCGCGAACGTCGGGGGGCCCTGGGACAACTGGACCGGGGGCAACCGCATGGGCTGGTCCAACCAGCAGTTCGATCAGCTTTATGAGCAGTGGGTATCGGCTCTGGAGCCGGCCCAATCCGTCCAGCTACTGGGCCAGATGATGCGCGTCCTGAGTGAGGAGCTGCCCTCGCTGCCCCTGTACTACAACTTCCAGATCGTGGCCCACGTGGCCGAGCTGCAAGGCCCCGAGGCGATCACGCCGGACAACACCCGCTACGGCAATATTCACCAATGGCAATGGAGGTAAAGGCATGACCGTTCGAGACAAGGTGGTCATCATTACGGGCTCTTCGCGAGGGCATGGGCGATCGATCGCGGTGGCGTTTGCGAAAGAAGGAGCGAAGCTCGCCTTGGTCGATATCGGCCCGCTGAGCCAGACCGAGGGGGATTGCAAGGAGTACGGCAGCCAGGTCATCACCTTCAATACCGACCTGCGCGAGCCCGCGGCGGTCAAAAGCATGATCGACCAGGTGCATCAGCACTACGGCCGCATCGATGTGTTGGTCAACGATGCGGGAATCGTCACTCATTTCCGCTACGCCGGTGTCCAGCGGTGGCCACGTATCGCCGACATGGACCCCGAGTTCTTCGACAAGGTGATACGGACCAATCTGTTCGGGACCTTCCTGACCACCAAGTACACGATCCCGTACATGGAAGCGCAGGGAGGCGGGCACATCATCAACTTCGGACAGGGCAACGTGGGTAGTGGCCCCAGGCCCGATTCAATCGGCACAGCCCCATATCACACCTCCAAGCTGGCCATTCGTGCTTTCAGCATGGACGTGGCCGCCGAGGAGGCTGACAAGAACGTCTGCGTTATCAGCTTCGGACCGGGCGGCCCAGGCGGATCCGAACGGCGCGACGCCATGACGCCGGAGGAGGTCAGCGCGGAGGCGGCCAAGATCGACCTGGGGCTGGGCATGGCGGTGGTGTCGGCAGCTGATATCCCAATGTCGATGGCTGGCCGCATGTTTGTCGCCAAGGATGGCAAAGCTGTCCCGAGCCCGGACGAAGTGCTGTAAGAACCTGGTCGGTCGCCTTATTCGGCCGTTCGTGGTGAGCTTGTCGAACCACAGCGGCCGCTCTGCCCGCCCGTCCTCCGACAGCCTCAGGACGAACGGGGCGGGATGTGAGCTATTCCGCGAGGATGGCGAGGACTTCGGGGACGAGGTCCATGTGGCGAGCGGTCGGGGCGAGCGGGGGGCCGAACGTTTCAGGAGCCGACGATGGCCGGGCAGCCTGGGCGGCAGCCTTGCGCTGATCGGCGAGCGGCTGGAAATTGCCGGAGGCAGCGGTTAGTCCCTCGTGGATCT
>DASXTD010000618.1:0-12357 GCA_036505655.1 Chloroflexota bacterium | reverse complement strand
CAGGCCGCCCCAGCAGCACGTGCAGCCTCAGTGAAGGCCTCGTTCTTGAGCCGAAGCACCATGGCGCGGGTCACCCGCGAGCCACGGAGCGAGCTAAAGGCCATCAAGATGATGCACATGGTCCAGAAGCCGGGCGGAAAGATCTTGGAAAGCACCATCAAGATGGGAAGGTTGGGCATCGAACTCTGGATATCGTGAGCACGCATGATGACGTTGTCCCACCAGCCGCCCAGATAGCCGGATGCCGCCCCGACGGTGGCCGAGATAATGATGGACGTGAAGGCGACTACGAATCCGATTCCGAGCGAGACACGACCGCCATACATCGATCGGGTCATAGTGTCGCGGCCCAAGTCATCCGTACCGAGGGGATGCCCGAACTTGAGCCCCCGCTCCGGGGTCGCTGCCTCAAAGGCGGCTATGTTGTAGATCGCTTTTTCGCCCGGCACTTGCGGCACCATCACCGCGCTGGGTGGTGCAAAACGCTCGCGCAGATTGACCGCGTCTGGCTCGTAGGGGGTCACGAACGGCCCGATGAACGCATAGACCAACAGGAAGCTTTCCACGATGAGCCCCACCACCGCCATGCGGTGGCGCAAGAAGCGCGAAATGATCATGGATCGCAGACTGACGACCCGTACTGACCGCTCTTCGAATCGAGGTAGCGCTCGTGTTGGTGCTGTGATCTCTCGAGCCATTCTTGTTCCCCCTAGGCCTCAGTCTGGCCGACTTAGTCGAAGCGAATACGGGGGTCGAGCCACCCGTAAGTCATATCAGCCAGCAGATTGCCCCACAGAGTGAGGGTGGCTAGCAGCATGAGGATCGACATCGAGACCACGTAGTCGTTGCCCATCACAGAGTCGTACATGAGCTTGCCCATGCCCGGGTAGCTGAACACGGTCTCAATGATGACGGTGCCGGAGAAGAACAGGGAGAAGGTTGAACCGACGACCGTCACGACCGGGAGCAAGGAGTTCTTGAGCGCATGCTTGATGATCACCGCTTGTTCACCCAGGCCTTTGGCACGGGCGGTTCGCAAGTAGTCGAGCTGGAGCACGTCCAACAAACTATTGCGGGTGTAGCGCGCCCAAGAGGTCATGTGCTCGAAGGCGCTGATGGTCACTGGCATCACCAGGTACTTCGCCCGGTCCGCCAGGTGCGGCCAGAACCCGGGCGCCACGTCGCTACTGACGATGCCCCCCGGTGGCAACCAATGTAAGTTCACGCTAAACAAAATGATCAGCATGAGGCCCAGCCAGAAATTCGGTAACGAACTGCCGATAAACGTGATCGCCATACCGGTGTAGTCGATCCAGGAATACTGCTTGACCGCACTAATGATGCCCAGGGCCATGGCCAGGCCGAGCGCGACGACGAGGGCGATGACTTGCATGGTAAGGGTGTTCTGGAGGCGAGGCCCGACCAGATTCCAGACCGGAATCTTGTACTGGCGTGAATATCCGAAGTTGCCCTGGACGATCTGGCTAGCCCACTTGAAGTAGGCAATGTGGAAAGGATCATCCAGCCCATAGATAGATCGGAGGCGGAGGTAATCCTCATACGTGAAGTCGGGGTTATTCTCGAGCATCTGGTCGAGCGGATCGCCCGGCATCGACTTCAGCAGCGCGAACCCCATGATGGAAATCAGGATCAGGATAGGAATCTGCTGGATGATGCGATGAGCGAAGTACCTACCCACAGTTCACCTCCGGTCAGATGCAGTCCGAATACTACTGGCGCGGGAACGTTGGCGCAAATTAGTCTTTCCCGCCGTTTTCATAAGCTTGCCTTATGGAGCGCTAAAGCTCTTCCAAGCTTGTGATTAGTACGCAGCCAAAGACACCTTGGATGCACGGATCGCGACTCGTCCCAGTGGGGGTTTGGGAGCTTCGGCCACAGAGCCTTCTACTCCCCTCGCAAAGGGAGGGGGTGGGGGAGGGGTCATCTAAAGCTAGCGGAGTAGCACTCGGTCAATCACCATGGCGGTGAACAGCAGCGCCAGGTAGGCGAGTGAGTATCGGAAGAGCACGCTGGCCTGCTTGCGGCTACCCGAATGGACGAGCCGTGCCGCTAGGAAGAGGAGGCCGCCGCTGAGCGCTCCGGCCATAGCGAGATACCAGGGACCGAGCAAACCGAAGAGCGCGGGGGCCAGGCTCAACCCGGTGAGAATGACCGAGTAGATAAGGATCTGCCAGCGAGTTTCTCGTTCCCCGCGGATGACCGGTAACATCGGAACCTGGGCATGTTCGTACTCTTCTTTGAGGATGAGCGATAGCGCCCAGAAATGCGGTGGCGTCCAGAAGAAAATGATCAGGAAGAGCAAGATGGGCAGGAGTCCGAGACTTCCGGTGACGGCCGCCCACCCCACGAGCGGGGGAACGGCACCGGCGGCTCCGCCGATCACGATGTTGTGAATGGAAGATCGTTTGAGCCACCCGGTATAGATGAATACGTAGAACAATCCGCCGGCTAGCATGAGGCTGGCCGCGAGGACATTGGCGCCCCAGCTCAACACGACGAAGGAAAGCGCCAGCAAAGAAATACCGAAGGTGAGTGCCGCGCCTGGGCTTATCCAACCAGAGGGAACGGGCCGGGTAGCCGTCCGGGGCATGAGCCGGTCGATATCCCTATCAAAGTAGTTATTGATCGCACTCGCGCCGCCTGCTCCGAGCGTGCCACCGATGAGTGTTGCAATGAGGGCGGACACTGGTGGAAAGCCGTCCGCGGCCAGGAACATCGCTCCGACGGCGGTGATGAGCAGAAGCACAATGATGCGCGGCTTCATCAGCGCGAGATACGCAGTTAGGATCCGCAATAGCCCCCGAGATTGGGCTGTGCTGTCGAACGGGCCGACTGAAACGGCGCGATTTTTCAGGCGCACCGCTAGGCTACCTGCACGCGTGAGCCCATCGACAGACGCAGGGCAGCTCCGGCCAGGGCTGCGGCGGCTCCCCATGTGGCAGCGCTCCCGGCGATGTGCAGAACTTGGGCTAGTGGCGCCAAGCCGCTGGTAGCAACCATCCCGCCGATTGCGATCTGCAGGATGAGGACGGCTCCGAGCGCTGTTCCCCACTTACGCAGGCTGGGCAGCTCAAGCCCGACTCTCCAGGCCCGAGCGACGGTCGCCACCACGTGGCCGGCGACCAGCAGCGCGACGATCCGGTGCAGCATGTGGATGCCGGCCAGAGCGCCGGAACCCAACCCGCCGCCAGTGTCGCAGGTGGGCCACCCAGGACAAACGCCGCTGGCGCCGGTGGCCTGGACGTACGCCCCGGTGAGGGCCAGCAGATAAATGCTCAATGCTGCGCCCAGGGCGAGGCGCGCCACCGGCCGCGCGTCCGCCGATGCGGCGTCGAGCTCCGTCTCCCCGACCGGGGCTAGAGATGCCAGCAGAATGAGCACGCCTAGAAGGAGTAGAGCAACGCCGAGGTGCGCCAGCACCACGAAGGGAGGCAATTCAAAGAGGACAGATATTGCTCCCAGGGCGATCTGGCCGGCCAGCACGATGGGTGCGGCGATGCCGAGCCAGCGCGCCGCGCCGGACCGGGCTCGGATTAGAGCTTGGGCCGCCGTAATAAGCACCAATATGGTGGTGATACCCGCCAGAATCCGATGCGAATATTCAATAGTGGCTGCGAGATCCGCTGATGGGAATACCTGGCCGTGGCAGAGGGGCCAGTCCGGGCACCCCAGGCCGGAGCCGCTGGCGCGCACGAAACCACCTAAGACAATGAGCAGGAACGTAGAGGTCGCAGCGAGCCAGGCGGTGGTCGCGAGAATCAACCAGCTCCTCGCGCTTGAACCGCGTCCCGATCAAGGGAAACTGGCAGCGGTCTGCCCACCGGGTTCGTCTTGGGCATTCTTCCTCCCGCCGCGCAACCGCTCATTATAAGATGGATCGGACGACCGGCCCGGGGCGCGGATCGATGTGCTTACTTCCGGCATTGCGCCTTCAAGACGCGGCTTGGTCTTGCGGCTCGGGCGGTTGGACAGGTATATTGGCCTGGCTCCTAAGCGTGCGTCCCCCCATATTTGCCCGGGGAGAAGTATGGTGAGAATGCGCCGCGGCCTCTGGCTCTTGCTCGGACTTTTTGTCGTCCTGGCACTGGCCGGCTGCGCCCGGGAAATCAGCGGCGTCGTCCAATTTGCCGCCGATGCGCCCGATGCTCCCCAAACCACGGTCTTCCCGTTGTCAGATACGGGCAGACGTGTCCAGACGTTGTATGAGCTTATCTTTTGGATGGCGCTAGTTGTCTTCGTGGGTGTGGAAGGCGCCTTGCTCTACATCCTGGTGCGGTTTCGCCGACCAGCGGGTGGAGTGGCCTCCCAGACTCATGGGAATACGCGGCTGGAGATCGCCTGGACGGTCATCCCTGCAGTGATTCTGCTGATCATTGCCGTCCCGACCATCGAAACCATCTTCTCGGAAGATGCGCCATCAGCAAGCGCCAGCGAAAACCAGATCCGAGTGGAAGTAACGGGCCACCAATGGTGGTGGGAATTCAGGTACCCGGAGCTCGGTGCTGACGTAGTTACCGCGAATGAATTTCATCTCCCAGTCGGTCGCACCGCGTTTATCACCATGACCTCTGCTGACGTCATCCACAGCTTCTGGATCCCGAAGATGACGGGCAAGATGGATGCAATCCCCACTCGCGTGAACCATATCTGGTTCACGGCCCAGCAGACGGGCGAGTATTACGGCCAGTGCGTGCAGTTTTGCGGGACGGAGCACGCCGATATGCGGCTGCGTTTGTTCGTGGATACCCCCCAGGACTTCGACGCCTGGGTTCGACGCCAGTCTCAGGGAGCTCAAGCGCCGGTGACTTCGACGGTCGGCCTGGCAGCAGTTGGGGCACGTGTTTTCCAGAGCGGTGCCTGCCCAGGCTGCCATACAATTCGGGGAACGCCGGCTCAGGGTAAGGTCGGACCGGACCTCACTCACGTTGGAAGCCGAACCACGATTGCCTCCGGAGTGCTCACCAACAATCTAGAGAACTTGACCCGCTGGGTCACGGACGCCCAGGCTGTGAAGCCCGAGGCCAAAATGCCCACGCTCGGATGCGAGGCGAATACTGGGACCGGTCCGCCCACCACGTGTATTACTCGATCTGATGTGGATGCCGTCGTAGCCTACTTGCGTACCCTTCAGTAGATCCTGACCGCGCTCGGCGCGGAGGAGGCATTCCAACATGGCGACAATCGCAGCACCGGTAGCCCAACGGGGGCTTCTGGCTCGCCCGACAGAGCCCACTGGCCTATGGAGTTGGCTGACCACAGTCGATGCCAAGCGGATCGGCATTCTCTACGGCACCAGTGCGTTCATTTTCTTTCTGATCGGCGGCTTGGAAGCCCTCATGATGCGCAGCCAGCTGGCCGTCCCCAACAACACGCTGGTTGCCCCGGGCACGTTTAACGCGCTGTTCACCATGCACGGGACCACCATGATTTTCCTCGTGGTCATGCCGATGGGAGCGGCGTTCTTCAACTACATCGTGCCGTTGCAGCTGGGCGCTCGAGACGTGGCATTCCCGCGGCTGAACGCCTTCAGCTACTGGGTGTTCCTGGCCGGCGCGGTTTTGATGCACCTGGCCTTTGTCGTGCAGACGGTCCCTGATATGGGGTGGTTTGCCTATGCCAACCTGACCGAGCGAGCTTTTAGCCCCAACAACGCGGTGGACTTCTGGATCATCGGGTTGCAGGTGCTGGGGGTGGCGTCGCTGGCCGCTGGCTTCAACTTCTTGGTCACCATCATCAACTTGCGCGCCCCTGGCATGTCGTTGATGCGGTTGCCCCTGTTCTGCTGGACGACAATGATCACCTCAATTCTGATGGTGCTCGCTTTTCCCGTGATCACCGTGGCCCTGATCCAGTTGATGTTCGACCGCCTTTTCGGGACGAATTTCTTCAATACCGCCGCTAACGCCGACCCAATCCTCTGGCAGCATCTGTTCTGGGTGTTCGCGCACCCCGAGGTGTACATCCTCATCCTTCCCGCGATGGGGATCGTGTCCGAGGTTCTGCCCGTTTTCTCCGGCAAGCCACTGTTCGGCTACCCGTTCATGGTTTACGCGGTCGCCAGTATTGCGTTCCTTTCGTTCACGGTGTGGGCCCACCACATGTTCGTCACCGGTCTGGGTCCGGTCGCTACGTCGTTCTTCGCCGCCAGCACCATGCTGATAGCGGTACCGACGGGGATCAAGATCTTCAATTGGCTGTCCACGGCATACGGAGGCGCGCTGCGGCTCAACACCGCCGCGCTGATGGCGTTCGGGTTCGTGGGGATGTTCACGATCGGCGGCCTGAGCGGAATCATGCACGCTTCGCCGCCAGTCGATACGCAGCAGCACGATACCTACTTCATCGTGGCCCATTTCCATTACGTCCTGTTCGGTGGCTCGATGTTCGGCCTGATGGCAGGGATCTACTACTGGTTCCCCAAGGTGACCGGGCGACTGCTGGATGAAGCGATCGGGAAAGTGCATTTCTGGCTGATGTTCATCGGATTTAACGTCACGTTTGGCCCGATGCACTTCCTGGGGATAGACGGGATGCCTCGCCGCATCTACACGTATCCGACCGGAATGGGTTGGGACCTCTGGAATCTGGTTGCCACCATCGGCGCTTTCACGATTGCCCTTTCTGTGCTCGCTTTCATGGTCAATGCCTTCAAGAGCTTGAGGAGCGGCGAGATTGCTGGGCCCGATCCCTGGGATGGCCGGACGCTGGAATGGTCAGTATCGAGCCCACCTCCTCACTACAACTTCGCGGAGATCCCCGTGGCAGCCGGGCGGGATGCCTTTTGGCTGCAGAAGTACCCCACTTCGGGTGGCCACGGGACAGCGGTGGCGGCGGCTCACGGCGATGGTAGTGGGCACAACGCGGAGCATGGCGAGCACGTACACGTCCATCTGCCGGATCCGTCGTACTGGCCGCTGGCGGCGGGCGGTGCGATATTCCTGGCTGGGCTGGGCGTGCTCTTCTATCTGCCGCTCATCCCGGTGGGGTTGTTCCTGGTGATTGTCTCCGTGGTTGCCTGGTCTCTGGAACCCGTGAATGGGTAGTTGCGAATGACCGAGTTTGCGGCAGCCGCTCCCGCGCATGCCCCAGTGGTGGAGGAGACCTCCACTGGGCTGAACACGCGCAAGGTGCTCATGTGGACCTTCCTGGGGTCCGAGTGCATGTTCTTTGGATCGTTGATCGGCACGTACCTGGTCTACCGCGGACGTTACCTGCCCGGGCAGCTGATCCCAAAGGACGTCTTTGAGATTCCGTACACATCAGTCAGCGCCTTTGCTCTTTTGATGAGTAGCCTGGCTATGGTCTTGGCCCTCGCCGCGATCCAGCGGGGTGACATCAAACGGCTCAAGATATGGCTGCTGGTCACCGCAGCGCTGGGGCTGATCTTCCTGGGCGGGCAGGTCTACGAGTTCACCTCGTTCGGCGCTCAAGGCCTAAACCCCAACGTGAGCACGTTCGGGACCAGCTTCTTCGTCCTTACGGGCTTCCATGGCGCTCACGTCTCGATGGGCGTGATCTGGCTGCTCTCGCTCTTCATGCTGGCGGCGCGCGGCCAGTTGAACCAAGCGCGCAGTCTGGACGTGGAGATCGCCGGTCTCTACTGGCACTTCGTCGACATCGTGTGGATCATCATTTTTACCGTTGTATATTTGATCCCTGTGTGAGTGGAGCGGCCTCCGGACCCAACCTTCGGGAAAATGACTGACTAACGGCCGTTAAACAGCGAGAGGCAGATGCGATGAGCGCTCAGGCGATGGTCCATCCCGGCGAGAAGCCCCACCCGCAGTCCCGTGAATACGTCATCCTGGCGATCATCCTTAGCGCGGTCACCGGTATTGAGGTGGCGGCCTGGTACTGGGAAGCGATCAGGGCACTGATGATCGGCGGCGTCGTGATCGATTTGCTTCCGCCCGTCTTGATTGTGTTGTCGGCCTTCAAATTCGCCCTGGTGGTCATGTTCTACATGCACCTGAAATTTGACCACCGGCTCTTTTCGGGTTTTTTCTTGTTTGGGCTGGGGGCGGCCGGATTCATCATCGTGGTCTTTATCGCGCTATTCCACTTCCTGCGGGCGCCGTTCCCGGTTACCTAGGAGCTCACCTTCCCGAAGTCGGGCATCTCGCTTTCAATGCCTGACTCAGCCAGCGCCGCCTCGAACTGCTCCCGCACGAATGGATCCTCGTCCTCGTATTCGATCAGTGAGCCGCCCTGTTTGATGCTGACGGTCGGGGTCCGCTCGGCGCTCCGCATGCCAAGCCGATACTTCGCTCCGCCCGTGCGGAAGGCGATGTGACGGGCCATCTCCCGTCCCGTGTTGAAATGCTGGTGGAACCAGCCATCGCCCGGGCTGTAGACGGAACCCTCGCCCCAGTTCAGCTTTACCACTTGATCGCCCAGCCCGTCCTGAAACGGCGTGATGCCGAGCTCTTTGGACCAGAGCAGGACGTAGCCATTCGAGTTGAGGCCAAGGAGTACCGCACCGGGCCCGTGATAGTGGGCCTTGTGATAGATGCCCACCGGCCACTCCGAGATGTGGCCGGTAAACACGTTCTCTGACATCTCGAAACCCATGATGCTCACGCGATGGCCCTTGGGCCGCTCACGGTTGTCGACGAACGAAGTGCGGATGTCTGGAATGAAATTGGTGTCCCAGACGACGTGCTCGCCCGGGGCGCGCTCCACGTGCTTGCCGACGTTGAAGTAGTCGTCGCGGCCGCTATAGCGATCCCGAAAGCTATACGGGTTGCCGAACACGAACTCGGTGTTATGGTAGAGGTCCATGACTAGCGGGGCGGTAGTGACTCCGAGCAGCAGCGCGGGCTGGGCGCCCAGGTTGTAGACGCGGTGCCAGGTGTTCAACGGCGGAGCGAATACGCTTCCCTGGCCCCATTCCAATGTGTGCTTAGGATCGCCTTCTTGCCAGATCTCGGCGGTGCCGTTCCCCTGGAGGCCGTAAAGGATCTCCTCGTACATGTGGCGTTCGGGCTCCAGGGCGCCGTGGGGTGGAATCTCCACCACGTACATCCCGGTGAAGCCGCTCTCCTTCAGGCCCTGGAGATAGATAAAGTTCCCCTTGCCTCCCATGCGCGGCCACGGCTTGCGCTCCAACGCCCGCGTATCCTCAATGCCGCACGGCGCCTCGATGATCGGAACACCTTCCGCGTCCATCCACTCTTCGTAGCTGGTCTTGGCAGGCCTCTGGGTCATGCTGACGGCTCGACTCATTTTTTGACAGCCCCTCCCCCCTTCCCCCTCCCCACGGGGAGGGGGAGAGTAGAAAAATTCTGGGGGGTAACCCCCAGACCCCCAGTCGCGAGGTTGCCCTCGAGCGTCTGGGCTCCGCCATTTACTCGAGGACCCAGTCGTTGATGTTCCAGAGCGCGTTGTCCGTAGAGTTGACGGTGTCGATGCCGCGGAGCGCCACCGGATAAGCGAGCACGGTCGGCGCGTAATACAGGGGGATCACACCCAGATCCTCATTGATGATGCGGGCGGCTTGCACCAGGTACTGGCCACGCTGCCGCGCGTCGAGGGTGACGTTGAACAGCTCAACGTTGTGGTTGTAATCAGGGTTCGACCAGCCGCCGCGGTTGGAGCCCACCCATTGTGTGTCAGGGCTGGATAGCTCGCTGCTCAGGAAATAAAGGAAGCGGCCAACGTCAGGCACGCCGCCCGTAGGCGAGAGCGACCGAAAGGTCGATAGCGCTTGATTATCGCGGGCTTGCTGGGGTAGGAAATTGGTCTCATCTATTTCAATGCCGGACTGTCGCCAGCCATTAGCGATGGTCGCGCGCTCGGAATCGTTGCGTGGATTCGTGATGTTCTTGATCTCCACATTGATGCGGCCTTCGGTAGAGTTCGCATAGAAGCCGTCACGATCCTTCGTGTAGCCGCCCTGCTGCATCAGCTGCTCTGCCTGGCGCGGATCGAATCGATACACAGGAATGATCGAGGTGTCGACGCCGGTCTTGCGCACGACTTCGGGCGGAATCAGCGAGTCGGACATCTGCGCGTTGCCGTCGAAGAGCACCTCGTTGATCGATTTCTTGTCCATCGTATAGGCGAGAGCCCGTCGAAACCGCACGTCCAGCAATGCGCGCGGCTTCACGTACTCGGGTCGGAATTGCACGCGCACGTAGCGCGCCGTGGAGGGCAGGTAACGGACTGTACCAGCCTGCCGCGCGTCCCAGTCCTGCTTGAGGGCGTTGCCCTGCTCAATGCCAAGCGAATCGTCCATGGGCAGATGTGCCTCGCCCGAAAGCATGACGGCCAGAGTGGTGTTCTGGTCGCTGTTGAAAATAATGCGCAGGCGGTCGATTTTGGGGCGCCCCAGTGCATGGCCGTCGAACGCAGCTCCTTCGATGAACGAACCGGACTCCCATCGGTCGAGTCGATAAGGCCCGGCCCCGACGAAGTCGACCGTGAAGAATGAGAGGTTGGGGAAGGACTTGGGGTCCTGCTGATAGGGCGGCTCCAGGAGGTGGCGAGGAAGGGGGTCGAAGCTCGGTGATGCGCCGGCGCCGCCCAGGCCGGTGAGGGCGCCGGCCTCGGGATACGGTTTGCTCCAGCGGATATGCAGCGTTCGATCGTCCTGCGCCAGCACCTCTTGCATGTGGGTGTGCGGCGGGGAGGTGGACGTGCCAAATTCGGGCGTGGTGTAGATGCGCCAGGCGAACACGAAGTCGGCGGCTGTGAGCGGCGACCCATCGTGCCAGGTCAGGTTTGGCTTGAGTCGGTAAGTGGTCTCCATGCGGCCATCGGGAAAGACCTGCCAATCGCCCGAGTTCAGTTCTGGAAGCCGCTCGGCCAGGTAGGGCCGTGGCTCCAGATTGCTGTCGAGGATGGCTAGAGCGGCGTTGAAGGGGCGACGGTTAGCGGTAGCCCCGATGCCTAGTGAGAGGAGCAGCGTGCCGGACAGGGTGCTCGGCTCGGCGCGAGTGACCATGACCAGCGTCCGCGATGGCGCCTGCGCCGTGGGCTGGGCTGCCGACGGGGCGTTTGGCGTGGTGGCGGGCGCGCAGGCGGCCAGCGCAGCGCCTATCAGCAAGATGCAGCTCAGAGGCGCATGGCGTCGAACGCGCATTTATCCTCCAGGAGGGGGATCGGGGCCGCCGCAAAGATACCAGAAATCCCCCTTTCCCTTTGCGAGGCTAATTGGGAGCACCGTGCCTTTTTCACCTCCTGGCAACGAGCTCGGCTGGTTACAATTCGGGCCTATGGGTGCATTGAGCGGCAAGATCGCGGTGGTCGCGGGCGCCACGCGCGGAGCGGGCCGCGGCATTGCCCGGGGCCTCGGTGAGGCCGGCGCCACTGTCTACTGCACTGGGCGCAGTATTCGTGGCTACGTCGCCACGCCGGGTCGGCCCGAGACCATCGACGAAACCGCCGAAATGGTCACCGCGGCCGGAGGCAAGGGAATCGCCGCCCAGGTCGACCACACAGACGAGAGCCAGGTGCAGCTGTTCTTCGACCGCGTGCAGCGCGAACAGGACCACCTGGACATCCTCGTGAATGACATCTGGGGTGGCGACCAGCTCACTGAATGGGGCAAGCCATTCTGGGAGTTGGATGTAGAGAAGGGCCTCACGATGCTGCAACGGGCCGTGCACGCCCACATCATCACCAGCCGGCACGGTGTCCCGCTCATGGTCGGCACATCGGAGCCACCCCCTCAGTCTGAGAGTCGTCCCGGAGTCTTCAGCCCGAGCTCGGTGGCACCGGTGGAGCGGGGCGGACTGATCGTCGAGGTGACTGATGGTGACTTTCTCGGGTACCGTGGCAATCTGCTTTACGATCTTGCAAAGCTCTCGACCATTCGCCTCGCTTACGGGATGGCCAAGGACCTTCGAGGCCGCGGCATCACGGCGCTGGCAGTCACGCCCGGATTTTTGCGCTCGGAGGCTATGCTGGACCATTTTGGCGTGACCGAAGCGACCTGGCGCGATGCAATCGCCCAGGACCGCCATTTCGCCGAGTCGGAAACGCCGACCTACATCGGCCGCGCGGTGACGGCTCTGGCGGCCGATCCCAACGTGGGCGAAAAGGCGGGGAAAGTCTGGTCGACCGGCAAGCTTGCCCGGGAGTACGGCTTCATTGATAAAGATGGCCGGCAGCCCGATTTCGGCAGCTACTTCGATGAAGCAGTGAATGCTATCCTGACCCATGGCGGACCGCATGACGACGACGAGCGAGCGCTACTTTTGGCCCGCTACGACCAGCTCGATCTCGATCCCCGCCGCGCCGACGACGCCGCCCGCATGGCGGCTCGCTTGTGGCCGCAGTAGGCTTGATTGAGCGGAGCGCTAAGCGGAGCGGCCTCGCGACGGAACAATGAGG
>DASXTD010000617.1:0-4752 GCA_036505655.1 Chloroflexota bacterium | reverse complement strand
CGGAGGGGAGGGGGGAGTTTTGAGAGTTGGGGGCTGCGCCCCCGGTGCCCCCGCGCGGGGCTGGTAAGGTTACGGTCTTCCTCGCACTGCCTTGCTACGTTGATTAGGCGTTGGCAGCCGCGGTGGCGGGCTCGGCCTCGTGGGCGCCATTGGTGGTGATGGGGATTATGGCGGGCTCGAGCGCGCGAGCGGCGAGCTTGACGGGGGAGGCGAACCAGTAGAGGCCACCCACCAGGACGGCGCCTCCGATGATGTTGCCCAGGGTGACCGGCACGAGGTTGTTGACGAAGCCTGCCCAGGAGACGGCGTCGCCGTGGGGCTGGAAGAGTGCCAGGCCGAGCAGCGTCATGTTGGCGACGCTGTGCTCGTAGCCGGCCCCGATGAAACCGAACAGGCACCAGAAGATCATGATGAGCTTGGCGACGTCGTTGGTGGTGCGAGTAGCACACCAGACGGCGAGGCAGACGAGCCAGTTCGCCAGGATGCCTTTGGCGAGTGCGGCGCTGAATGGCAGGGCCATCTTGGCGGCCGCGACGCTCTCGACAAATCCGCGCTGAGGCTCGGCGCCGAGGGAGCCAGATTGCGAGATGAGCCACGCCAGCGCGAGCGAGCCAGCCAGGTTGCCGATGTAGGACCAGGTCCATATCCAACCGAGGTCTGACCACTTTGTCTTCCCCGTGAGGGCGCCGATGGTGTTGACCATCGTGTTGCCGGTGAACAACTCGGAGCCGGCAAAGATCACCAGAGACAGGGCAATGCCGAAGCAGGCGCCCATGATGACCTTCGTGAAGGGCGATTGGGCGGCGGCGAGCGGCGCGCCGATGGCAAAGATGAGTGCGATACCGAGGCCGACGTAGGCGCCGGCTAGCATCGAGAGTGCGATATAGCGCGCCAGGGACCCGCCCAGCAGATCCATTTTCTTGGCGGAGGCGCCCGCCACAGCCGTGACTGCTTCCTGGAACATTTCTCGTCTCCCCTTCTCTAAAAAAAGAGGACGTTCGGGCATCTGCTCCTGCGTGAGGCGATGTCCGAGCGTCCCAGTTGTCTGGTTAGATCAGCTCGTGAGCCGGTTCTTGGCCTCTAGTCCTCCCGGTTCGAGTGATTCGGTTGTTCGCGTCGAGCCTCGAGCTGCGGCCGCCACTCGTGCTCGACAGCGAAGATCACGATTTTCCCGTCCTTGATGACGCCCCGAAAGCTTCCGTAGCGGCAGCGGCGAATCTCGTCGCCGTATCGTTCAAACACCGCTTGTACATCCAAGCCGGGATCAAACTCTGTCACGTGGGCGCCTTTCTGGATCGACCTTGAGGAGAATACCTGGCGCCAGTGCAGGGTGGTACGGGCAGACTATCTGAATCTGCGCGCGCGCGGTTTGGCTAATTCAACCAAACCGAGGTGCGACATCAGCCACTTTCTCCCTTCGCCGCCAGCGCCCGGGTGAAGACATCGAAGGCGCGCTGTTGCTTGCCGGTGGGGTCAACGTCGCTCCAACCGTCGACTTCTTCCAGCGAGCGCTCAGCCCATGAGCGCAAATGGTCGGCATAGTGCCAGAGGAAGTCGAACACCAGACCGCTGAGGTGCGCTCGTTCTGGGAATGGATATGTGCCTTCCAGGTACTGGGACGCGACAAACGTGCCGGCTGTTTGGATCTCGTCAGCAAACGCCGGAATCGAACGCAGGGCATTGATCAAATCCTCGCGGGTGCCGGAGCCTGCGAAGAATACGCGGACGAGCGCCTCGAACCATAAGGACGGCTCCCGGCTCGGCTTCGCTAGCCACTCAGCGAGTGCCTGCCGGCCCGCGTCGGTGATTGCGTAGGTCGTTCGTGCCCTGCGCCCGACGAAGGTCTGCTCGGCCCGTGCCAGCCCGTGTTCCACTAGATTTTTGGGCTCCGCATAAAGTCGACTCTCCACCCGTGGCCAGAAGAATCGCAGGTTGCGCCTCATCTGGTGAGCCAGCTCGTAAGTCGACCAGGGCCTAACGTCGAGCCACCCGAGAATTGCGTAGGACGTTGTGGTGAGCGCATCCATTCCTCTTGCTTGATCCTCCATGTTGGAGTAAAAATAACTAGCTCCAGCATGGAGCATAAACGAAGCGGAGCGGCCTCGGGCGTCAACGGCCGCGGGGTCTGTAATCCTGCAGCCGTAAGAAGGAGGGGAGCATGAGCGAGCAGAATTTGAAGACCGTACAGGAGATCTATGGTGCTTTCGGTCGTGGCGACGTCCCCGCCATTCTGGAACGGGTGACCGACGACACCGAGTGGGGCTTCAATGTTGGATCAAGTGACGTGCCCTGGCATGGGACGTTCCGGGGCAAGCAGGACCTGCCCCGCTTCTTTGGCGCCTTCGTGGAAAATGTCGATCTGGAGGCGTTCGAGCCCCGCGCCTTCATGGACTTCGAGTCTCACGTCGTGGTCCATCTCAAGCTCGCCTACACCGTCAAGAAGACCGGCAAGAAGGTCAGTGAAGAACAGTTGCAATGGTGGACGCTTGAAGGTGGCAAAGTCTCGCGGTTGATGCACTACGAGGACACAGCTCAGGTCGTCCAGGCCTGGAGAGGGTAATCCGGGAAGGGCGATCGGCCTGGGATCCGGGATGGGTTAGACCGCCACTATCAACTCAGCCGATGGGCTTGCGGCCGCGCAGGCGACGGCGGGTTCGACTGCTGGGCGCGTCGGAAGGAACGACGCTGATCGTCCCGTCGACTTCGAGGACAGCGAGTTGCACCACGTCCAGGTCCTCCACGCCGTGCTCGCGCAGGGCCTGCATCACCTCGTCTGGGCTGATGTCCTCCCGATCCAGGTTTTGGGTAATGAACTCGCCATCGTGGACAAGCAGCGTGGGTGTACCGACCAACTCGCGCCCTATTCGAGGCACGCGCCTTCCCACCAGGCTCACGATATGGTTGATTGTCAGTAAGGTGATGGCCGCTAGTAGCCCTCCGGTAAGCGACACGTCGGAGCCGACCATGGCATTCTGCACGGCGTTCGAGATAATGAGTACGACGAGCAGATCAAAGACGTTCATCTGGCCCAGCTCGCGTTTGCCCGCTAGCCGCAATCCGATGAGCAGGACGAAGTACACCACGGAGGTGCGCAGTACGATGGCCACCAGGCGGAGCAGATCAAGGTTGAGCAGGTCGTCCATGATGCGTAAGGATATGCCAACTTAGGTAACGAGGCGCAGCGAAGCGGAGCGACCTCGAGAGCCAACGACCGAGGCGTCTGTATTCCTACGGCCGTAAAAAGGAGGGTGCGGTGGCGGTTCGGATTTTTGTGCGGATGAAGGCGAAGCCCGGGAAGGGCCCCGAGATGGTGAAGGCCAGGATGCCCAGGCATGAAGTGGTGCGGAAAGATCGAGGATGCGAGCAGTTCGATCTGTTCGTGAATGCCGAGGATCCCGACGATATGATGCTGGTGGAGCGCTGGACGGACGAGGAGAGCCTCAATGCGCACTACGCGCTGAACCGGCCCCGCATCGCCGAGGACCTCCGGGTCGATACCGGAGCTACGAACGAGCGCTACATCGTCGATTAGCGAGCTTCCTGTCGCCGTCTTAGAGGTGGGTGGCCTCAGGTTGTTCGTGGCTTGATGGCCTGGCTCCTACTCGGTACCATGGGGCGGGATGATGTGATCGCGTGCTGAAAGAGCAGAACGAGCTGCTGACTCGGGTTGGTCCGGGAACGCCGTGCGGCGAGATGCTGCGACGGTACTGGACGCCGGCTGCGCTCGCCAGGGAGCTGCCACTGGGCGGGGCGCCTGTACCGATTCGGCTGCTCGGCGAGGATCTCGTTCTCTTTCGAGACGACCAGGCCAAGCCTGGACTGATTGGATTGCATTGCAGCCACCGGGGGGCCGACCTGTCGTACGCGCGGCTGGAAGATGGCGGTCTCCGTTGCATCTATCACGGCTGGTTGTACGATCGCAGCGGGCGCTGCCTGGAGCAGCCGGGCGAGCCAGCCGGTTCAGCATTCTTCGAGAAGATCCGGCATCCGGCCTACCCTTGCAACGAAGCTGGCGGGGTGATCTGGACGTATATGGGGCCCGGCGAGCCGCCGCTGTTTCCAAACTACGAGATGTTTCGGGTGCCCGACGACCAGCGTTGGGCCCACAAGCATCACCACGCGTGCAGTTACCTGCAAGGTGATGAGGGAAACATCGACTCGGTGCACGTGCGGTTCCTACACAAGTTCCTGCCTGGCGGCAAGTATCGCCAGGACCTGACCAGCGAAGGCCGCGAGGGGGGAATCCCCCTGCCCTCACAAGTTCCGCATTGCGAGGAGCGGCATTTCGGGGTCCAGATCTTCGAGTTCCACAACCAGCCCGAAGCAACCTACTTGCAGACGAAGAATTTCGTGCTGCCTTACGCGTGCGCCGTCGGCGGTGGGCCGTCTCCGACCGGCGACGGCTACTTGATGAACTGGCACGTGCCGATCGACGACACGCACCACTGGCGTTATTCGCTGGCGTTCAAGCGGTCGGGGCCGCTGGACCCGAGGCGCAACCAGGCCCGCGAGTCGGTGACCGACGAGCATTATCGGTTCTATCGAACGAAGCAGAACCGCTATTTGCAGGACCGCGAGGAGCAGCGGACGGACACGTACGCCGGCGTGGGGCCCGTGTTCGTGAACGGCGATCATCTGGTGACGGAGACGGCGGGCGAGATCCAGGACCGCACGGAAGAGCACCTCGCGCCGACGGACGCCGGGATCGCGGCCACCCGCGCCCGACTGTTTCAAGCGATCAAAGATGTCCAG
>DASXTD010000616.1:0-3163 GCA_036505655.1 Chloroflexota bacterium | reverse complement strand
TCTTCTCCTCATCCGTCCGAATCTAGGCGCGGGACTATAGCACTAGAATAGCCAGACCAAGCGCACCAAAGCGGCGACCAGAGCCGACCGAGGAGGTGGCCGATGGCGGATTTGCGGTTGACCCTGGCTTGCGGCCCCTACGATCGGACCCTCGCCCTGCGCGACGGGTCGGTCAAGCCCGATGGCATTGAGCTCACCTACGTGGCGCGCCAACCCGCCGAGATTTTCTGGCGCACGCTCCAGTACCAGGAGTTCGACTTATCGGAGCTGTCCCTGTCCAACTACACCACTCTGGTAGATGCGGGAAATTCCCCATTCATCGCCATTCCCGTATTTCCGTCGCGGGTCTTTCGGCACGCGTTCATCTTCGTGAACACGCACAGCGGCATAGAGCGGCCAGAGGATCTAGCCGGTAAGCGCGGCGGGGTGCCCGAGTACACGATGACCGCTGCCGTCTACGCCCGCGGGATGCTCCAGCACGAGTATGGCATCTCACCCAACCAGGTGGACTGGGTCCAGGGCCGCGAGGAACGCATCGCGCGCCAGCTGCCCGCCGATATTCGCCTAACCCACGCAACAACCGGGCAGGACGTAGGCGACATGTTGGACCGAGGCGAGATCGACTTTCTAATCACCGCCAATAACCCCAATTCCTGGCGACGCGGCTCTCCCAATGTCCGCCGCCTCTTCCGCGACTACAAAGAACAGGAAAAGGACTACTACAAACGCACCCGCATCTACCCGATCATGCACACGGTCGTGATCAAGCGGGAGGTTTACGAGTCAAACCCCTGGGTCGCTCTCAGCCTGTACCAGGCCTTCTGCGCCGCCAAAGACCGCTGCTACCGCCTGCTACTCGAGACAGGCTCGGCAAAAGCCACGCTGGCCTGGATTCAGACTGCCATCGAGGAGGAGCAGGCAGTCTTCGGGCCCGATTGGTGGGCCTACGGCATCGACCAGAATCGGCCCTCCATCGACGCTCTGCTCGAGTACTCGTACGAACAGGGCCTCGGTGATCGTCGCCTCACCGTCGAGGAGCTCTTCGCGCCCAGTACCCTCCGCGACATCCCGCTCGGCGAAGGGCAGTTAGTTTAGTGGGGGCAACATGGCGATAGACGAAGCGGCGGCGAAGCAGGTTCTGGCGCAGATCGACGCTGATGAGCTGGGGCAGCTCGGCTGCGATCTGGTGAACCATCCCAGTCCCACCGGCCGCGAGGAGGCGCTCGCCGACTTCATTCTCGACTGGTACCGCGCCAACGGACTGAAGGCGGTGCGACAGGAGGTCGAGGCGGGACGCCCCAACGCGGTCGGCATCCTCAAGGGCCAGGGCTCAGGCTTGAGCCTCATGTTCAACGGCCACCTGGACACCAGCTTCACTGGCACCGATGAAGACCGACTCATGGCGGCCAGGCTGGAGCCCGAGGAGGAGCTGCGCGGCTCAATTCTCGACGGGAAGGTTCGCGGGCTGGGCATCTCGAATATGAAGGGCGGCGTGGCCGCGTTCATGATGGCCGCGCGAGCCATCGCCCGCAGCGGCATCAGACTGCGCGGAGACTTGATCTGTGCCGGCGTGGTTGGAGAGATTTCACGCACGCCGGTCGGGCCCTATCAGACCCGGGATTACCGGGGCGAGGGCGCGGGCACTCGTCACCTGCTCACCCATGGCATTCATTCTGACTATGCTGTGGTGGCAGACGGGTCCGATCTCAACATCGTGTGGACCCAGAACGGCGTAGTGCAGCTCAAGATCACCACCTTCGGCCAGGCGGAGGCCGCATGGGGAACCAAGCGCGCCACCCACCCCATGGAGAAGCTCAACGCCGTCGTGAAGATGACGAAGATCATCGACGCCATCGAACGGTGGGGCGAGCGCTTCGAGGAGAAATACATCTACGAATCGCCCACTGGCCCGCTCTTCCCGAAGGTCAACATCGGCGCCATCGAAGGCGGCGTGCCCTACCGGCCCAACTACTTCCCCGGCGTGTGCAGCATCTACGTGGACGTGCGGATTCCGCCCCAGGTGCGCCCGGTAACGGTCACCTACGAAGTCGAGCAGGCCCTGGCTGGCCTCGGAATCGAGTACGAGGTCGAGCCGTACAAGTCCCTACTGGGGCACGAGGGGAAGGGCGTCGAGCCGCTAGTGGCATCACTCGAAGAGGTCTACCAGCATCTGTTCGGGGAGAAGCTCAAGCCTGAGGTGCCCCAGCGAGCGAGCATCTGGACCGACACGAACGTCTACAACGAGCTCGGCATTCCGGCCGTCAAGTTCGGTCCCCGCGGCCGCCGTATCGGGCCCCGTGCCGAAGAGCTCGCCATCGCCGATATGGTGAGGGCTGCGCAGGTCTACGCCCTGGTCGCCCTCGACATCTGCAACCGCGAGCGTCCGGTCTAGCTTTCTCGCTGCGCCTCCAGGGCACCGAGGATTTTCTCGGCGGTGATGGGCAGGCTCTTGATACGGACACCGACAGCATCGTGGATAGCGCTGGCGATTGCTGGGGCTACCGGATCCAGGCCGATCTCCCCGATGCCCTTGGCGCCCATGGGGCCGGTCGGCTCGTAGGACGGCACGAACACGTGGGTCAGCGGCGGCATGTCCTTAATGCAGGGAATGCGGTAATCGGCAAAGTTGGCGCCGACGGGGCGGCCACCCTCGATGATCATGTCTTCGGTGACCGCGTAGCCGATGCCCTGGGCCATCGCCCCTTCGACCTGGCCTTCGGCGCCGATTGGGAACACCACCGTGCCAGCGTCCGAAGCCGCCACATACTTGAGGATCGTGAACTGGCCGGTCTCGCGATCCACCTCGACCTCGACGGCGTGCGAGCAGAAGTTGTAGGCGCCGGACTCGTTGCCGTAGCGCTCCGAGTCCTGCAAGACGGACGGCGGATCCCACGTACCCATCGCTGAGATCGGCCGACCACCGCGACGATAAAGCGCTCGATTCGCCGCCTCCGCCACAGTAATTGAGTCGTCTCCCTGGTGGCCTTTCCCCGAGATTACTCCCTGAACGATGTCCAGGTCTTCCGCCGGCGCGCCCACGGCTTCGGATGCGACTTCGAGCAACTGCTGCTTGACCTGCTGGGCGCCGTCGCGAACCGCGTTCCCCGCGATATAGGTCGTGCGGCTGGCATAAGAGCCCTGCGTATAAGTGGTCGTATCGGTG
>DASXTD010000615.1:0-1504 GCA_036505655.1 Chloroflexota bacterium | reverse complement strand
GCGCGGATTCGTTCTCGCAGCGGTCGATGTCTGGGCCATTCGTTTCTCCTCGTGCGCCGTATGAGTGCCTGAGTTAGGGAAGAAATCGGGAGCGGACGGCTTGCCCCCTCTCCCTCTGGGAGAGGGTTGGGGTGAGGGCGGCCGGACCTCTTCCGCGAACCTCGGAATCACCACACTAGTTGCCGGCCGGCTGGTACTCCCGGAGGTCGAAGAAGACGCACTCGGGATCCCACAGGTGGTCCTCGTGATACTCGCACGTGGCCATCAGCTGATTGCGGGCTGCCCGTTCATCTAGCAGCCGCTGCTCGTCCCGCTTGTCCTTCCACGGGGCGGCCTCTGGGAATTCGGCGATGTGAGCTTCCAGGTCGTGCTTGTAGGCCGCGATACTTTCTACCTCGAAGCCAACGTGATCGAGCGCCGGCCGCTCGACGATGCCTGCGGCCGCGAAATCGGTGACCTTCCAGGGCAGAATCTCGAAAATAATGACGCCATCCGTCAGATGGTAGACGCCGTCCAGCCCGGTCTCCTTGGCCAGCTTCATGTCGAAAATGTCCTGGTAGAACTTCGCGATCGTGGGTGGATCCAGGACGCGCATGGCCAGGTGGTGGATGCGGCGAACCGTCCGATCCGAGCCGTCTTTCCCAAGGCTGGCACGCCGCCGACGCGCGCCCATCTCCGCGTATGACAGGTCGAACACGTGGCCTTCAGGATCGTGGGACGCCATGCCCACGTAACCCCGAACCTCGGGCCGATTGGTGACATGGCACGTGGGATACATGTCCTTGATGCGGCGCTGAACTTCCTGGACGTCATCCACCTCGAAGCCGTAGTGGTCCAGGCCTCCCTGGTAACCCGGCTTACGCACATTGAAAGCGAACTGAATGTAGCCGTCCGTGAGGAAGCCCGCTTCGCTGTCGGGATTCGGACTGGTGGATTCCAGGCCCAAAACGTTCCGGTAGAACCGCTTCATGTTTCGGCTGTTCATGGCAGAGATCGCGATATGGGTCAGTTGCGCTTTCATGAGACACTCCCGAGGTGTATTGCGCTCCGACTTCCTGAGCGCCGATGATACGTGGCCCCCTGTTTTTGGGCAACGCTGCTGATCTGGACGCTCCACCCCGAACTCACGGGAGGACATGCTGAAACCCCTGGCATTGGGTTTGTTACTTGTACTCACTCTGGGCTGCGGGAGTGGGGCCGGCCAGACTTCGCCGGGCGGAGGGTCTGGCTCCGCGCCGGCTCCCAGCGGCCCCAAATCGATCACCATCGTGCTCCCCATCGATGTCACCTCGCTGGGGGGCAGCCTCCAGGGGCTCGGCGCCGCGGCCGTTCCCACCCGCTACTTCAAAGAGTTCCCCAACGCCTACCTGACGACACTCGATCAGCAAGACGAGAACGTGCCCTGGATGGCGACCCAGGTTCCCTCCCTGGATGACGGCACCTGGAAGGTCCGCGAAGACGGCAAGATGGACGTCACCTGGAAGCTGCGCCCAGGCATCCACTG
>DASXTD010000614.1:0-2058 GCA_036505655.1 Chloroflexota bacterium | reverse complement strand
CCGTGCAGCAGCCATGGTGGTCTGCTCTTCTTCACTCCAGGGTTCGGCAGGCCCCGTCAATCGGAGAACACGCCCTGCCGCGCCTGGCTCGCATCGCCCTCCAGAACATGTGCGGTCTAACCACGCAAAACCCCGTTGCTCTCGTGCCGGTCTTTACCTTCTTCAGTAGCACTCTCCGAAACTACATCTCAAGAAACACTATGACGAATATGTGCGCTCGGGCGATGCAGCATGGGTGGCCTCCTTAACAGAAGTCGCGGCGGAGGTTGAGTCTGGCCGCCTCTTCGAATCATAGAAACACGACCCAAACCTGGGGCCGCTAACTTAGATTTTGTGCTGCCGCAGAGCCCCTGCCGCCGTCCGTTCGATCGAGCGGCGCGGGGTGGAACCCCAATCCCCTCTTTGCGACTCTGCGTCGAAGAGCCGCGTCCGACCTAGCCGTCGTGGAGATGGAACTCGCCCGCTCGGCCTGCACGACGAAGAGCGCGTCGAAGCCCTGGTCGCGGGCGGGCGGCTTGAGACGGGCGCAGGAGATGTGGATCGCGGCGTCGGGGAATGCCCCTTGCCCGCGCGCGCCCAGTTCCGAGCCAGGCGCTCCTTCGCGGGTGGCATCCAAGGAATAGCCCACCAACTTACCCCCGCGGGCGCGCGCGGCGGCGATCAGCGGAGCTCGGCCCGGCCACCCACAGGGTGGTATTGGGCGACTCATTGCATGGTTGCCGTGTAATGCGGTAAGATGTCATCGAGGCCGCTGAGTTGATCAGCTCCTTCGGGGACGCGGCAACCGAGGACCTATTCCACGGCCGGCGGACGTCTCGGGCAAGAAGGTTCCCGGCGGACATCGTCAGCCCTGCCCTGCGGAAGCTGGACGCGCTCAATGCTGCGGCGACACTGGATGACCTCAAGGCCCCTCCAGGGAACCGATTGGAAGCACTCAAGGGCAGTCTTCGAGGCTTCCATAGCATCCGGGTCAATGACCAGTGGCGCCTGGTCTTTCGCTGGGCTGACGGCAAGGTTGAGGACGTTCGGCTGACCGACTACCACTTATAGGTGCCTGATGATTCCAGAGCGGCGTGTTCCGACCCATCCCGGCATGATCCTCGTGGAGGACTTCCTCAAGCCCATGGGAATCACCCAAGTGGCGTTCGCGCGGCACATCCGGGTGCCACTCCAGAGGGTGAACGAGATCGCTCGGGGGCGGCGTGGCATTACCCCCGACACGGCGTGGCGCTTTGCTCAAGCCCTGGGGACCACCCCGGAGTTCTGGGTCAATCTGCAAGCGACGCATGATCTCGCGAGGAGTCAGCCACGTCGAGCCGTAACGAGCTTGGCAAGAGGGAAACCGCGCGTCGCTTGACTCAGTGCGGCACTCCGTAAGAGCGGTTCGGCGCGCTGGCAAGCAACGCGGCCGTGCTCAATATCACCGAAGGCTGTCGTTGCCAGTCGGCCTGCCCGCCTCCACCTTGCGCGGTGGGCGCCTCGATGTGTAGACTCTTGTGTAGGAGGTGGCCATGCCAACGAATCTGGCCATCGATGATGATCTGCTGGCAGAGGCGCTTCGTATGGGCGGTCGCCGTACCAAGCGGGAGACCGTGAACGAGGCTCTGGCCGAGTACGTGCAGCGGCGCAAGCGCCGGCATTTCGCAAAGCTGTTCGGCACCGTCGACTTCCGGCCTGACTGGGACTACAAGAAAGCGCGCCGGCGCTCGTGATCGTCCTCGACACGAGCGTCCTGTCCGCCGTTCTCAGGCGGCGCAAGAGGGGCGACGTCGAGGAAGCCCTCGCGGCTCGGCTGGCGTCCCTGTTGAAGACCGAAGAGCACGTGTCGGTGCCCGGTATCGTTCTCCAGGAGCTCCTGAGTGGCATCGCCGAGCAAAAGCAGGGCGAGCGAGTGCTGGCGGCCATCCGGGAGGGCTTTCCCGTCATATTGGCGACGGAGGGCGACCATCTCAAAGCAGCCGACCTCAGCAACCTCGCCGCCCGCAAGGGCGTAGCACTTTCCACGCCAGATGCGTTGATTGCCGCCCAGGCCTTCAACCGCCGAGCGAGCCTGTTCAC